>NZ_JAAGPE010000013.1:0-73302 GCF_017104605.1 Burkholderia sp. Ac-20384
GACGCAGCCGGCGGCAAGCCGCGCGCTGGGCCGGCTGCGCACGTTGCTCGGCGATCGCGTCGTCGTGCGCACGCCGAAGGGGCTGGAGTTCACGCCGCGCGCGGCGTCGCTCGCCTTGCGCGTGTCGCGCGTGCTGACGGAAGCGGCCAGCATCGTCGCGCCGGCCGAATTCGATCCGGCCACCGCGCGCGGGCAGTTCTCGATCGCGAGCCTCGATCACATGGCGCTGACGCTGATGCCTGACGTGAATGCGCGGCTGGAACGGCACGCGCCCGGCATGGATCTCGACGTGCCGCCGTCACGCGACAACAACGTCGAACTCGTCGTGGACGGCACGGCCGGTATCGCGCTCGGCGCATTCGACGACGATACGTTGCCCGCCGGCATCTATCGTCGACCGCTCTATGACGACAGCCTGGTCTGCATCGTGCGCAACGGGCATCCGGCACTGTCCGCGCGACTGACGCCGAAGCGCTTCGCGGCACTGTCGCACGTGCTGGTGACGATCGGCGGCCGCGGTGGCGAACGGGTCGACGCGGCCCTCGCGCGGCAAGGGCTGCACCGGCGCATCGCGATGCGCTTGCCGCATTTCCTGGTGGCGCCGATGGTGGTCGCGAAGAGCGACATGACGGTGGTACTGCCGCGCCGCCTCGCGGAACACCTCGCGCAGTCGATGCCGGTCACGCTCGTCGAACTGCCGGTCGACGTGCCGACTTTCGCGTTGACGATGATCTGGCACGAGCGCACGCACGACGACCCGGCGTACGGGTGGCTGCGCCGGCAGGTCGCGGAGATCGCACAGGACATGGCGCCCCGGCCTTCGCACCGACGCAGCCGCTACATCGACTGACGATATTCCGACGGCGACATGCCCTCCCAGCGCCTGAACGCGCGCCGGAAATTGCCGAGGCTGTCGTAGCCGAGCAGAAACGCGATTTCCTGCAGGCTGAGCTTGCCCGACTTCACGCTCTCGATCGCCAGCTTGTGGCGCACGCTTTCCAGTATCTCGCGGTACGACGTGCCTTCGTCGGCCAGCCGCCGATGCATCGTGCGCGGCGTGACGTTCAGCAATTGCGCGGTCGTGCGCTGCGTCGGGAAATCGCCGACCTTCTCGAACATCAGCCGGCGGATCCTGGATGAAAAAGCCTGCTGCCGATTCTTGTTCGCGAGTTCGTCCTGGCAGATGCGCACCGCCTCCGTCAACGCGTGCGGGTTGCTGGTGCCGAGCGGCCGGTCGAGTTCCGCCACCGGAAACGCCATGCCCGCCCAGTCGACGCCGTAACGCACCTCGCAACCGAACAGTTCGCCCGCCAGCACCGCATAGCCGGGCACGTCGAACGGGAACGCCACATACGATGTGCGACTCGTGCCGCGCGTGATGTAGTCGAGCAGATTCTTGATCGTCAGCACGATCGCTTCCATCACCGACTGCCGGATGTCGCCCAACGGATGACGTTCGACGAACGCGAGCCGCGCATGTTCGCCCACGATCTCGAGCTTCGCGGAAATGAGCGACGTGCGCACCTGCACGAACCGCTCGATCAGTTCCAGCGCCTGCCGCGCCGTCACGCTGTTGGCTACCGCGTAGCCCAGTACCCCGTGACTGCCGACGCGCAGGCGTTCACCGACCAGCAGCCCGAATGCCGGCTCGCCGGTTGCATCGAGCGCATCGCCGACCAGCCGCTTGAACGCGTCGAACGAAAATTCCCCGATCGTCAGCTCGCCGTTCGGCCCCGGATGCTGCAATTGCACAAACCAGTCGGGTGGACGCCCGCCCATGCGGACCAGTTGATCGGCGATCTGGATCGCGTACTGCGGTTGAAGAAAAAAGTCCGTCTCGGACATGTCGGGTTTCCCGGGTGAGCGACGGACATCAATTGACAATAAATGCGCCCTCGATGTCAATTCGCGCACTCCCGTAACACCGGCCGGCTCCCTACGATGAAGCCACATCAATCGCGATGGCCGCATGGGGAGAACATGTTCCGATTCCTGACAAAAACCAAGACTGTGAAGGCCGTCATCAACGATCGCGCCATCACGGTCGAGCCGGCGGAAACGTTGTTGCAGGCAGCGCTGCGCCACGGCATCGACTTCCCGCACAGCTGCCGCGTCGGTGGCTGCGCGACCTGCAAATGCAAGCTCGTCGACGGGCGCGTGAAGGAGCTGACGCAGACCGGCTACATCCTGTCCGACGACGATCTCGACCAGGGCTTCATCCTCGCGTGCCAGAGCATCCCGCAGTCGGACGTGACGATCGCCGTCGACACGAGCCGGCAGGCCGCGCGACGGAAGATCGACGGCCGCGTGATCGGCCAGGACCGGATGACCCACGACATCGTCCGCCTGCGCGTGCAACTCGACGAATCGCTGCCGTACAAGGCCGGCCAGTACGCGCAGCTGTCGATCGCGTCGCTGCCCGGCGAGGCGCGGCATTACTCGTTCGCGACCAGCGTGCGGCCGAATGCGCAAGTGAATTTCCTCGTCCGCAAGGTGCCCGGCGGCGTGTTCTCGGGCCACGTCCATGCGCACGATCTCGTCGGCCGAACCGTGAGCGTCGAAGGCCCGCTCGGCGACTTCTGGATGCGCCCCGCCGACGCCCCGCTGATCCTGATCGCGGGCGGCAGCGGGCTCGCACCGATTCTCGCAATGCTCGAAGACGGCGTCGCGGCACGCACGACGCGTGCGGTCACGCTGCTGTTCGGCGCACGCGCGCAGCACGACCTGTATGCACTCGACACGATTCACGATCTTGCCGCCCGCTGGCCGGGCCGCTTCGATTTCCAACCGATCCTGTCCGACGAGCCGGCCGATTCATCGTGGCGCGGCTCGCGCGGGATGGTGACCGACGCCATCGCGGCCGACCTGCCGGCGCAGACGCACGCGTACCTGTGCGGGCCGCCCCGCATGATCGACGCGGCGACCGACGTCCTGGTCGCGCGCGGCCTCTCCCGCTCGCGGATTCACGCGGACCGCTTCACCACGCAGCACGACACGCAGGCAATCGCCTGACTTTCCAGGATCAGCATGGAGGAGGAGACACCGAGATGTTCCATTACCTGAAATATTTTCTGTTCCACGTCATCGGCATCGCGTCGATCGTCGCGTTCGTCGCAGGCGGGCAGTGGATCACCGCCTGTTTCGTCGCGCTCGTCGCGTTCTACATCGTCGGCGACGCGATCTGCGGCGACGATACGTCGACACCGACCCTGCGCCATCCCGGCATCCTGACGTTCCAGCTGTGGATGGCCCTGCCGCTGCTGGCGCTGATCGTCTTCGCGTCGGTCTGGTCCGTCAGCGCGTCCGACCCGCTCGGCTTCGGCATGTTGATCGAACGCGCGACCGGATACGATGCGCTGGCGGCGCGCGCGGCGGCCGGCTGGGGCCATCACGTGTCCGGCATGCTGTTGACCGGGCTGATGATCGGCATGATCGGCACCATTCCCGCGCACGAGCTGACGCATCGCACGTGGGACCCGGTGTCGATGTTCATCGGCCGCTGGCTGCTGGCGTTCAGCTTCGACACGATTTTCTCGATCGAGCACGTGTACGGGCATCACCGCTACGTGTCCACGACGGAAGATCCCGCCACTGCACCGCGCGGCCGCAACGTCTATTTCCATGTGCTCGCTTCGACGGTCAAAGGCAACGTCAGCGCGTGGAAAATCGAGGGCAAGCGCCTGAAGCGCGCCGGGCACGGGCTGCTCACGCCGTTCAACGCGGTGATTCGCGGCCACCTGATGAGCGTGCTGCTGGTTGCGTGCGCATGGAGCGCGGGCGGCTGGCGGACGGCCGCGTATTTCACGCTCTGCGCGCTGTGGGGCAAGGCGCTCCTTGAAATCGTCAACTACATGGAGCACTACGGCATCGTTCGCGATCCGGCGACGCCGGTCCAGCCGCGTCATTCGTGGAATACGAACCGGCGCATCAGCTCGTGGTCGATGTTCAACCTGACGCGCCATTCGCATCATCATGCGCAGGGCGAAGTACCGTATCACGCACTCGAACCGTTTCGCGATGCGCCGATGATGATCGGCGGCTATCTGACGACCATCGTCGTCGCGATGATACCGCCGCTCTGGCACCGGTTGATGACGCCCAAGGTGCTCGCATGGGATCGCGTGCATGCCAGCGAGCGGGAAAGGCGTCTCGCAGCCGACGCGAACGCGCGCAGCGGCATTGCCGGGTTCGAGGCCGCGACGGGGTTGCAGGCGCTCCGCGTGGCGGGCGCGGACGGGCACGGGCGCTGAGCCACGGGGCCTGCCCCGGCGCCACAGGCATCGCCCGCGCTCCGGCCCGCGCACGCGGCGATTTCCGCGCCCCTTCCTGCGGTGCGGTCGAGCGCCCTCGGGGCGCTCTTCCTCATCCCGAGATCGAGACTCCTCCCTCGATCGGTACGATCTGCCCCGTGGTCGTGCGCGATTCGTCGGAGGCCAGGTACAGCGCCGTCAGCGCGACCTCCTTCGGGTCGATCAGGCCCAGCAACTGGCGCTCGCCGGTCTTGTTGATCACGTCGGGCTGCGACTTGAGCAGCCCGGCCACGCGCGCCGTGACCGTCACGGCCGGCGCCACCGCGTTCACGCGAATGCGATGCGGCGCGTACTCGACGGCCATCGAGCGCGTGATCGCCGAGATGCCGCCCTTCGCGGCCGTGTACGCATCCTTGCCGCGCGTGCCGACCAGCGCGAACACCGAGCTGCTGTTGATGACCGAGCCGCCGCCGGTCTTCAGCATCGCCGCGATCCCGTACTTGCACGTGATCCACGTGCCGAACAGGTCGAGCTTGATCGCCCGCCAGAACTCGTCGGCCGGACAATCCGTCACCTGCGCGTCGACCGACGTCGAGCCGCCCGCGTTGTTGTACAGCACGTCGATCCGCCCGGCGAATTCAAGTGCCGTCGCGATCGTGTCGCGCACGCTGTCCTCGCTCGTGACGTCGGTTCGCACGAACGTCGCGGTGCCGCCCGCCGCGCGAATCGCGTCGACCGTCGCCTGCCCGCTCTGCGGGTCGAATTCAGCCACGACGACCGTCGCCCCCTCGCTGGCGAACAGCTCGGCCGCCGCACGGCCGATCCCCGCCCCCGCGCCCGTGATGAACGCGACCTTGCCGGCCACGCGTCCGTTGATGTTGCTCATGCTGCATCTCCAATCGTTTCGTTCTGCGATTCGGTTTCGCGATCGCCGGCTCCCGTCAGCACGAAGCCCGCATAGCCGGCTGCCGCGACGTCGTCGCACTTCTTGCGGTAGTTGCCGTGTCCGCCCAGATACGGCAGGAACACCTGCGGCTTGCCCGGCACGTTCGCGCCGACGTACCAGGAGTTCGCCTTCAGGTAGAGCGTCTTCGCAACGACGTCCTGCACGTGCTGCATCCAGTCCTCTTCCGCCTGCTGGCCGGCGTCGATCCGGTCGACGCCCGCGTCGCGCAGGTCGGTCATGCAGCGCGCGATCCAGTCGATGTGCTGTTCGATGCTCATCGACATGTTCGCGAGCGGCCCCGGGCTGCCCGGCCCCGTCACGGTGAACAGGTTCGGGAAGCCGCTCGTCATCAGGCCGAGGTAGGTCTTCGCGCCGCTCGCCCATTTTTCGGTCAGCGGGCGGCCGTTCACGCCGCGCACGTCGATATGCGTGAGTGCGCCCGTCAGCGCGTCGTAGCCGGTGGCAAAGATCAGCACGTCGAGTTCATGCAGCCCTTCGCTCGTCACGATCCCTTCGGGCACCACGCGATCGATCGGCGTCTGCTTCAGGTCGACCAGCGTCACGTCGTCGCGGTTGTACACGCTGTAGTACGTGTCGCCGAGGCACGGGCGCTTCGTGCCGAACGGGAAGCCGCGCGGCATCAGTTTCTCCGCCACCGCCGGGTCCTTCACCGTCTCGCGGATCTTGCCGCGAATGAACTCGGCCACCGTATCGTTCGCGGCCTCGTTCGACAGGATGTCCCCGTAGCACATGCGAAAACCGAGCAGCTGGCTGTTTTCCCACGCGTTCTCGTATTTCTTCTGGCGCTCTTCCGGGGTTGCGTCGAGCGCCGATTCCACCGGGAACGGCACCGCGATGCCGAAGCGCGTGAGACGGCTCACCGCACGCCGCTCCGGATACGTCGCCCGCACGCGGGCCCGCATCTCGGGCGTGAGCGGATGATTCTTCGCCGGCACCACGTACACGGCCGTGCGCTGGAACACCGTCAGGTGCTTGCACTTGCCGGCGAGCGCCTGGATCACCTGGATGCCCGACGAACCCGTGCCGATCACGCCGACGCGCTTGTTGCTGAAGTCGACTTCATGATGCGGCCAGCGGCCCGTGTGATGGCTTTCGCCGGCGAACGTGTCGATCCCCGGGATTTCAGGCGGCTTCGGCACCGACAGCACACCGGTGGCGGGCACGAAGAAGCGTGCATGCGTGACCTTGCCGTCCGACGTCGTCACACGCCAGATATTCCGCTGCTCGTCGAACACCGCGGATTCGACCCGCGTATTGAAACGCACGTGCCGGCGCAAGTCGAAGCGGTCGGCGACGTGATTCAGGTAGCGCATCAGTTCCGAGGACGTCGGATAGCGCTCCGGCCAGTCCCATTCGTCCTGCAGCTCCGGGGAAAACGAGTACGAGTAGTCCCAGCATTCGAGATCCACGCGCGCACCCGGGTAGCGATTCCAGTACCAGGTGCCGCCGACGCCGTCGCCCGATTCGAATGCCTGGATCCGGAAACCCGCGTCGGTGAGCCGCTTGATCGCATACAGGCCGCCGAAGCCGGCACCGACGACGACGGCATCCAGCACGTCGAGAGGTTGGTTCATGTTGGGTGTCTCCTTTGAAATGATTGCGCTTCGCAGGAGCCCATTGAAAGACCGCAGGCCGGCTTGCATCAACGGCGCCGGTGCGGCCTTACCGTACATTGAAATCGGCCGGCCCCGGCCGCCGGCCGTGCGCTGCGGCAAACCCGATGAAATTTCAAAGTACGGCAAACCCGCGCGGTGCGCGTTGACGCGATACGGACCGGCTCTTCATCGTTGATGCCATCAAACACAAGGAGACTCATGCCGTGTCCGACGCCATGCAACGACTGCTCGACAAGGACCTGATCCGCGACGTGATGCTGCGTTACGCACGCGGCGTCGACCGTCGCGACTGGGCACTCGTGCGCGCCGCCTTCTTCGAGGACGGCGAAGACGACCACGCGGATTTCAAGGGCACGCGCGACGCGTTCATCGCGTGGGTGCGCGAACGGCACGATGCGCCCGGCCTGCTGACCTCCACCCACTTTCTCGGCAACTGCCTCGTGGAACTCGCGTCCGACCGCGTCGCCGCGGTCGAGACGTATTTCTTCGCGCGGCTGGAAATCGCGCCGCAAGCCAGCGGACACCGCTCGATGCTCGACGCGAAGCACGCCGGCAGCACGCACAACAGCCGGGTCGAGGTTTTCGGCCGCTACGTCGACCGCTTCGAGAAGCGCGACGGCGAATGGCGGATCGCGCGGCGGCGCACCGTCTTCGACGCCATCCAGTCGCAACTCGTCGATCCGGCCGACAACGTGCTCAACCCGGCCTGGACGCTCGGCCGCCGCGGCCCGGACGATCCGGTGTTCGCCGTACGCACGGAAGCCGGCCTGGGCTGACACGCCGCAGCGCGCGGCAGCCGGGCCGCGGCAAATACAACATCAAAGGAGACAGACATGGAATTGCGCAGAAACGTACTCGTGGTGGGCGGCGCCGGCGGCATCGGCGCGGCCTGCTGTACAGCGCTCTCGGCGACGTGGAACCCGATCGTGGTCGACCGCGACGCACAGGCCGCCAAACGCGTGGCGGCCGAAACGGGCGGCCGCGCGTACGGGCTCGACGTCGGCGAGGTCGACAGCATCGAGCCGTGCATCGACACCGTCGAACGCGAATGCGGCGACATCGACGCGCTCGTGTTCGCGGCCGGCGTGATCCCGCCCGCGCAGGGCCCGCTGCAGGCCGACATTCCGGTCTGGGACCACATCATGGACATCAACGCGCGCGGCGCCTACGCGGTCTGCCGTGCGGTCGGGCTGCGCATGGCGTCGCGCGGGCGCGGCAGCATCGTGATGCTGTCGTCGCTCGCCGGGATGGTTTCGACGCCCCATCTCGCCTACGGCCCGTCGAAGGCCGCAATGATCAATCTCGCGGGCTCGCTCGCCGTCTATCTCGGCCGGCAAGGTGTGCGCGTGAATGCCGTGTCGCCGGGGCCCGTCCGCACGCCCGTGATCGAGGCCAGCTACGCACGCGGCGAACGCGATCCCGCCGTGATGGCACGCCAGACCGCGCTCGGCCGCGTCATCACGCCCGGCGAACTGGCCGGACCGATCGCGTTCCTGTTGTCCGACGCGGCCTCCGCGATCACCGGCACCAACCTCGTCGTCGATGCCGGCGCCACCGCCACGTTCGGCTGGAACCTGTTCGGCGGCGTGGACGCCGTGCTCGGCGCACTGCAGCCGCCGCAGTAGGGCGGATCACCCGCGTCGCGCAGGCAGCGCGGCGCGGCACGACGCGGCGCGACGCACACCGGCGAAACCGCCCATCTGATATCACCCCATCACGGAGACACCCCATGGACCGCTCGACCGCCTCGCACGGCGTCCCGCTTCGCCTGGCCGCCCCGAGGGCGCCATCATGAGTCTCGACGCCGCCACCCGGGCGTTCATGGACAAGCTCGCCGCGACGCCATCGAAGCCGCGTCACCTGATGACGCCGGACGAAGCGCGCGCGGCGTTTGCGCGCATCAGTACGATCCTGTCCCCCGGCGCCGACGTGCGCACCACCTCCGCGCTCGACATCCCGGTCGACGGCGGCACGCTCCGCGCGCAGCTGTTCGTGCCGGACGGGCGCCCTCAGGCGTTGCTCGTCTACTTCCACGGCGGCGGCTGGGTCGTCGGCGGAATCGACGCGTTCACGCCGCTGTGCCGGGAAATCGCCGCCGGCGCGGGCGTCGCGGTCGCGCTCGTCGAATACCGGAAGGCGCCGGAGCATCCATTCCCCGGACCGGTACACGACGCCTGGCAGGCCGCGCAATGGCTCGCTTCGCAACGCGTCGCGCTGCTCGGCGCCGAACTGCCGGTATTCGTCGGAGGAGACAGTGCGGGCGCCAACCTCGCGATCGCGGTGACGCTGCTCGCCCGCCGCGAGGGAACGATGTCGTTCGCCGGCCAGCTGCTCGTCTATCCGGTGACCGATTGCGTGTTCGACCGGCCTTCGTACGTCGCCGCCGAGAACCAGCTGCTGACCACGCGCGACGCGATGATGGGGTACTGGAATCACTACGCGCCAAGCGATGCCGCCCGGCATTCGAGCCTCGCGTCGCCGCTGCGGGAAGCCGATCTGTCCGGCCTGCCCGAAGCGATCGTCGTGACCGCCGAGCACGACGTATTGCGCGACGAAGGAGAGGCGTATGCGCAGCGCCTCGAACAGGCCGGCGTGCCGGTTCATCACCGTCGCGCACAGGGGCAGATGCACGGCTTTCTGATGATGATTGGCGTGCTGCCCGGCAGCCGCGACGGCCTGGAATTCGTGTGCGAGCGGCTCCGCGACCTCGTCGCGCGATCGTCGCGCTGACGCACCGGGCCCGCCTCCGGGCTCGCCCCAGCGTCACGATCGGCGCGATGGTAGTACGATTCGACCAGCAACGCGCCACGGGCCCGCACGCGGCCCGCGATCGAACGAACCGACGGAGACACTCATGCAACCCGGCAGATCCATGCCGACGCACGTCGATGCGAGGTCCGACAACGGCCCGCACGGCGTCGACACCGCGTGGCCGAAGCCGCCGCGCGGCGAACGTGCGCCGAGCAGCACGATGGTGACGCCCCTCGCGCGCGGGCTGTCGATCCTGTCGGTGTTCGGCCCGGAACATGCGTGGCTCGGCAACCTGGAAATCGCGCACGCCACCGGCATTCCGGCGCCGACCGTGCTGCGGCTGCTGCGCTCGCTCGTCGCGCTCGGCTACCTGCATCACGACAAGGCGAGCCGCAAGTATTCGCTGGCCGCCGCCTCGCTCGCGCTCGGCTACGCGGCCGTGTCCGATCCCGACCTGCAGCGGGTCGCCGGCATCGAGATGCGCAAGTTCGCCGAGGCGACCGATACCTGCGTGCTGCTCGGCACGCGCGACCGGTCCGACATCCTGATCCTCGACGTCCAGATCGGCAGCCGCGTCGTGCTCAACCTGCAGTTGCAGCCCGGCATGCGCATGCATATCGCGTATTCGCTGATGGGCTGGTCGCTGCTTGCCGTGCTGCCGGAGTCGGAGCGCAGCTATCTGCTGAGCGAACTCGAGCGGCGGCCCGATGACAACTGGCCGACCATCGGGCGCCGGATGCACGAAAAAATCGCGCAGGTGCGCGAACTCGGCTTCGGCATGCTGCACGGCGAATGGGAAGAGGAACTCGCGTGCGTCGCGGCACCGCTGGTGCTGCCCGATCGCCCGCCGCTGGTGCTCGGCTGTGTCGGCCGCACCGCGCGCCTCGCCCAGGCGCGGATCGAACGGGAACTCGGGCCGCGGCTCGTCGCGATTGCGCAGACGCTGCGCAATCGCGTGCCGCGCCAGGGCTGAGGGCGCGGGAGCACGATGGCGAATCCGTCGAATCATGCCGAAACCGCGACGCCCGAGCCCGCGCAGGTCACGCTCACGCTCGACCGCGGCCTTCAGCTGCTGCGCGCGTTTCATGCCGAGCGCGCGCCGCTGACCAACGGCGAACTGGCGCAGCGCACCGGGATGTCCCGGTCCGCGGTGTCCCGCCTCACGTCGACGCTGATTCAGCTCGGGTATATCCGCCGCGTCGCGGGCGGCACCCGCTTCGAGCTGGCGACCGGCGTCTTCGGCATCGGGCATGCGTACCTCGAAACCAATCCCGTCACGCGGCTCGCGCAGCCGCTGATGCAGCAACTCGCCGACCGGCTCGACGTGTCCGTCGCACTCGCCACGGCCGATGGCCTCGACATGCTGTACATCGCGCATCGCACGAGTTCGGGCATCGCGACGCTGCGGCTCGGCGTCGGCTCGTTGCTGCCGATGGGCCTCACGGCGATCGGGCGCGCGTGGCTGTGGGGGTTGCCCGACCCTCGGCGGCAGGAATATGTCGCGCGGCTGCTGGAGGCCGCCGGCGCGCAGCGCGATGCGATGCGCGTCGGCATCGACCACGCGTTCGAGGATCTGCGCGAGAACGGTGTGTGCCTGTCGTACGGCGAATTCCAGCGCAACGCGTACGGCATCGCATTGCCGGTCAGCGTCGGCGATACGGCCACGCCGATGTCGCTGAGCTGCGGCGCGATCAAGGCCCAAGCCGACATCGACACCATCAGGCAACGCATCGTGCCGGCGCTCAAGCAGGCCGCGCGCGATCTCGAACACGTGCTGCGCGACGTTCGCTACGAACCGTGATCGCACACGCGGCGCACCGATGCGGTTCGTCGCGCGTCATCCGGGCACTCGCCCACTGCGCACCTGCGTGCCGCCCTGCTCCGCGACGAACGTCAGGATCGACGTGAAATCGTCCTTGCCGCGCCCAGCTTCGTAAGCCGCGTGCCAGACGTCGCGCGCCCGCTCGATCGTCGGCGCCGCGATGTCCAGCAAACGCGCCGCGTCGAATCCGAGCGACATGTCCTTGTCGATGATCGCGACCGCCGCGCCGTAGTCGAATCGCCCCGCCACGGCCCGGCTCAGCATTTTCGAACACGCGAAGCTCTGTGCCGTTCCGGCGTCGAGCAGCCGCATCATCATGTCGGGATCGAGACCGGCCTTCGCGCCCATCGCAAGCCCTTCCGAGCAAACGACGAGATTGGTCGCCATGATGATGTTATTCACGATCTTCATGACCTGCGCCATGCCGGCGCGCTCGCCCATCACGAACACGTCCTTGCCGATCAGCGACAGCAGCGGCGACACCTGCTCGACGAGCGCCGGTGCGCCGGCCGCGAGCATCGCAAGCGTACCGGCACGTGCGGCCGGCGCGCCGCCGGAAATCGGCGCATCGACGATGCCGATTCCCTTCTGCGCGAGCGCGTCGCCGATCCGCTCGATCAGGTCCTGACCGATCGTCGACATCTCCACGTAGGTGCGGATCGCCGATCCGTGCACGACGCCGTCCGGCCCCAGGCCGACCGCCAGCGACACGTCCCGGTTCGGCAGGCACGCGAACACGATGCCGGCCGCATCGGCGACCGCGCGCGGCGAATCGTGGACGACGGCGCCGCCTGCGATGAACGGTGCGAGCGCCGCCGGCGACGGATCGTACACATGCAGGCGGAACGCGTGTCCGAGCAAGCGCTCGGCCATCGGGCCGCCCATCTGACCGAGGCCCAGAAAGCCGATAGATTGTTCTGTTTCCATTCGCACTCCGAATCCGTTTGTCCATCAAGTCATGACGCGACCGCGCCACGACGCTTTATCGTTCGTCAGCGCGCCATCACGTCGCGGATCCACGCCGCCGCGCGCAGCAACCCTTCCTGAGCGGCCGCACAGGCCGGCCCCATCCGGAAGAAGCCGTGAATCATGTCGTCGTGACGCCGGAAGGTGACCGACACGCCGGCATCGAACAGGCGATTGGCATAGGCTTCGCCTTCGTCGCGCAGCGGGTCGAACCCGGCCGTGATCACCAGCGCGCGCGGCAGGCCCGCCAGCGATTTCGCGCGCAGCGGGCACGCATGCGGATGCAGCGCCTCCCGTTCGTTCGCGACGTAGTCGTTCCAGAACCGGATCATCGCCGCGCGCGTGAGCGAATAGCCGGACTGGTTCTCGATGTACGAACGGGTCGGCGGCGTGTGATAGTCGGTCACCGGATACACGAGCACCTGCGCGCGCAACGTCGGCCCCCCCTCGTCGCGGATCCTCAGCGCGGTCACGGCGGCCAGGTTGCCGCCCGCGCTGTCGCCGGCCACGACGATGCGCGACGGGTCGAACGACAGCGTGTCGGCGTGTTCCGCGATCCAGCGCACGGCATCGAAGCAATCGTCGACAGCGGCAGGAAACGGGTGTTCCGGCGCCAGCCGATAATCGACGGCAATCACGGCGGCACCACTTTCCGCGCAGAGATCGCGACACACGTGATCGTGCGTATTGAGATTGCCGATCACGAAGCCGCCGCCATGAAAGAACACGGTGACGCCATCGCTTTGCGCAAGCTTCGGCCGGTACAGGCGTGCCGCGAGCACGCGCCCTTCGAGCGGCAGGTCGAAATCGACGACCTCGCCGACGACGGTGCGCCGCTCCAGCGGCGGGTACGCGAGGCTGTTCCTGAGCGCGTCGACGGACAGGCTCTCCATCGGCGGTGCGGCTTCGAGGGTCTTCAGGATCGCGGCAATTTGCGGATCGAGCGGCATCGGCATTACTCGTCGGCGGATCGGGAAGCGTCTCGATGCAATCCGGCGCGATCGTCGGCATGCACATGGAGGTCGACACGACGATTCGGCCGTGCGCGAGGGGAACGGGGCATCACTTGTCTCCGTATTGGCGATGGTTGCGCTGCGCGCGTCCGCCCGGCACGCCGATGGGAATCGGCACGATCAGGGGCGCGTCATCAGTTCACGAGCAGCGTGCGGCCATGCCGTCGAGCGGTCAATTCCGGAGCGCGGCGGTTTCCGTACAACGGAATCGGCTATCGCGACCGGTTCGCTTCCAGCATGCGGAACGTTCCAGCAAGAGACGATGCGCCGGTTCCGGACACGCCGCTACAGTATCGGCACGCGCCCGGACATCACGCCGACAAACCGGGCCGGATCGCGATCGAACCGCGCCAGCCATTCGATGACCGGCGCACGGCCCGCCCGCGCCGCCGGCACGACGATGGGCCCTATCCGCGGTAGCGCAGCGCGTCGACCACTAGCGAAAACGCGGGGGACGCATGACGGCGGCTCGGGTAGTAGAGGTAGTACGGCTCGTAGGTCTTGCGCCAGCCCGACAGCGCTTCGACCAGTTGCCCCGACGCCAGCTGCTCGGCGACGTACGCATGCGGCAGGTGCGCGAGGCCAAGCCCGCTCAGCGCGGCATCGCGCGCCGACCCGATGCTGTTGCCGACCAGCTGGCCGTCGACCTTCACGCGCTGCTCCTTGCCCGCTTTCGCGAACACCCACGGGAAATACTCGCCGTGCGTCGGCAGGCGAAGGTTGATGCAGAGGTGGTCGGTCAGGTCGCGTGGGAGTTTCGGCGCCGGCCGGCTGGCGAAATACGCCGGCGCCCCGACGACCGACATCGGATGCGGCGGGCTGATCTGCACGGCGATCATGTCCTTGGCCACGAGCCCGCCGCGCCGCACGCCCGCGTCGTAGCGGCCGCTGACGATGTCGGTCAGCCCGTAATCGATATTGAGTTCGACGCGGATGTCGGGGTACGCGGGCAAGAGCCGCGTCACGGCAGGCTGCAGGACATGCTGCACCGCATATTCGTCGGCATTGAGGCGGATCGTCCCGGCGGGCTTGTCGCGCAGGTGGGTAATTTCGTCGAGGCCCGAGTCGATCTCGCCCATCGCCGGGCCGATCAGCTCCAGCAGCCGGCTGCCCGCGGCGGTCAGCGAAACGCTGCGCGTGGTGCGCGCGAACAGCTGCAGGCCGAGCCGCGTCTCGAGTGCGCGGATGACCTGGCTGAGCGCCGACTGCGAGATGCCCAGGCGCGCGGCCGCGCGCGTGAAGCTGCCTTCTTCGGCGACCAGCAGGAATGCCGTCAGGTCCTTGAGGTTGTTGCCGTTCATTCAGAAGCTCCACTAATAACTGCATCAAAATTTTTCTGGATTATCACCGAGCCTGTCAAGGTCTAAAGTGTTACTCACCGCGAGCATCAACGGTACGCCCTCCCAGGCAGCATGCCGGCGTTCGGCTCGCTCCCCGGGAAACGTGTCCCGATCCACTCATCGCGCAGGGCCCGACCGGCCACGCGCACACGACAGGACCTCACCATGAAATCCGTGACCTTCAAGAACCGCACGTGGGACGTGGCCGCCGACCTTCGCTTCCCGAAGGACTTCGACGAAACGAAGACCTACCCGGCCATCGTCTGCGCGCACCCGATCAGCAGCTGCAAGGAGCAGACCTCGGGCCGCATCTACGGCGAACAGCTCGCCGAGCAGGGTTTCATCACGCTGGCCTTCGACGCATCGACCCAGGGCGCGAGCGGCGGCGAGCCGCGCTTCAGCGAAGATCCGACGCTGCGCGTGGAAGACTTCCGCTGCGCGGTGGACTACCTGGTCACGCTCCCCTTCGTGGACGAGAAGCGCATCGGCGTGCTGGGCGTGTGCGGCGGCGGCGGTTATGCGGTCAATGCCGCCATGACCGAGCGCCGTTTCAAGGCGGTGGGCACGGTGGTCGCAGCCAACTACGGCCGCCTCATGCGTGAAGGCGACCTGACGCCGGATTCGGCGCTGAAGGCACTGGACGCGATCGCCAGCCAGCGTACGGCGGAAGCACGCGGCGCCGAACCGCTGCTGACCACCTACATCCCGACCTCCAAGGCGGCGCTCGAGCAGGCCGGCCTGACCAACGTGGACATCGTCGAGGCGGTCGAGTACTACACGACGCCGCGCGGCCAGCAGCCGGGTTCGCCCAACAAGCTGCGTTTCTCGAGCCTCGCGCCGGCAGTCGGCTGGGATGCGTTCCACCTGGCCGAGCACCTGCTGACGCAGCCGCTGCATATCGTCATCGGCGGCGGCGAGCCGGGCGCGTTCGGTTCGTACCGCGACGGCTTCGACCTGTACAACCGCGCGCGTTCGAGCGAGAAGACGCTGCAGATCGTGCCCGGCGCCACCCACTATGACCTGTACGACCAGCCCGCGCCGACCGGCCAGGCGCTGGCGCAACTGGTGCCGTTCTTCAAGAAGCATCTGGGGGCGTAACGCGCGATCGGCTACCTGCCGCGAGGCGGGCTGCCGGCCGGCACAACATGCCGGTGGTCGGCCCTGCCCGAACGTGACACGGTGGCCGGCATTTTCCGCCGCACGCTTCCGTGTCGCGATAGCCCGAGCTGACGTACCGAAGGGGACGGCCACGCAACCCGCGTGGCCGTCCCCTTCACATTGCGTCACCGCAAGTCGAGTTGCGCCTTGAGAATCGCCTGCGCGCGATTCTTGACGTCCAGCTTCAGGTACACGTTCTTCAGGTGAAACTTCACGGTGTTTTCGGAAAGGAACAGCTTCTCCGAAATCTCGCGATTCGATGCGCCGCTGCACAGCAGCCGCAGGATTTCCTGTTCGCGCTGCGACAAGGCGCCGTACCACGCCGCCGTATGGGAACGTTGTTCCGATGCCTGCGCCGTATGCGGCAACTCCGCGTCGGGCGCCTCGTCGAGCAACGCGACCAGTTCGGCGCCTTCGTCGAGCAGCGCGCGTCGGCAGCCGCCGGCGCTCGCCGTTTCGCGTACGCCCTGCAGCGTTCGCAGCGCGAGCCGCGTATGCCCCTGCCGATGCTGCACCAGTGCCTGCAGCACGTGCAGCTTGACCGACAGCAGCGGCCGGGCCGGCGTGATCGCCAGCGCGGCTTTCAGCAACTCGCCGGCCCGGTCGAGTTGTTGCCGGAACAGCGCGAGCCGGATCCGTCCCAGCAGCCGCCCGCTCAGCATCTCGGTGATCGGAATCCACACGGGGTCCAGCGGCGACGCGTCGTCCGTCACGTGCTGCAGCAGCGCATCGACCCGCGCCGCATCGCCGCTGCGCCCGGCAAAGTAGAGCCGCTCCCACGCGATCATCTCGCGCACGCCCGACCACTGGCTCTGAAAGCTCAGGCGCTCGAGCGTGTCGAGCGTGTCGCGTGCCTGGATCATCCGCCCGCGGGCCGCGTGGATGCGCGCGATCGAGACCATCGACAGCGCGATGAATTCCGGTACCGCCGCCAGCGCGATCTCGTCCTCGAACTGGGTCGCGAGCCGCTCCCCGATGTCGAGCGCATCGGCTTCATAGCACGCCCAGATCCGCGATGCCGCAAGCGCCACCGCCGCCATGCCGCGATTCACGTAGGGCCACGGCCGGGTGCCCGACGTCGCGCGCGGCGCTTCGGTCGCGAGCCTCGGCTGCCCGCTGGTGACCTGCAGGATGCAGCGCAGCGCGAGCGTGTAGCCCTGGCTGAACGCGGCCTGCGCATGATCGTTGTGGCTGTTCGCCAGCACGAGCATGTGGTGGATGTCTTCCTCGTGCCACGTCGCCATCGCGCTGAACGTCAGCAGGTTCGCTGCCGCGCCCAGTTCGAACGCCTCGAAGATGTCGCGCGCCGGCTGATGCAGCACCGGGATGTTCGCGAGACGCGCGGCGCCGCGCAGGTCGTTGTTGAACATCGTCGCCATCGCCAGCACGACATCCGGATTGTGCGTGGTGCCACCCTGTTCGCGAGCGCGCGTCTCGTCGAGATACGAGAGAAGCGGATGCGTCGGGCTCCCGCGACGCAGGAACACGAGCGCCCACGCGACCTTGATCGCGAGACTCCGGTTGCCGAGCACCTCGTTCAACGGCAGCCGGTCGAACCAGTACGCCACCGTGGCGAGCTCCGCGCCCGCGATCAGCCGCGACGCCCATTCGTCGAGCGTGCGCACCGCAAGCGCGTACTCGCGCGCCTCGACCGCGTGATACATCGCTTCCTCGGGCACGCCATGCCGCACGTACCAGTGCGCCGCGCGCCGGTGCACGTCGAGCACGCCATCGGGATCGTCCTGGCCGAGACGCTCGGACAGGAAACGCGCAAACAGGCTGTGATACCTGTACCAGCCCGGATTGCCGTCGAGCGCCTCGAGAAACAGGCCGTCCTGCTCCAGTCGCTGCAGCACCGCGTCTGCGTGATGCGCGCCGGTCACCTCCGCGCACAGCGATCCGTTCAGGCGCCGTAACAACGATGTTTTCAGCAGGAACACCTGCGCGTCCGGCGGCTGCAGCGACAGCGTGTTTTCCGACAGGTAGCGCACCAGTTCCAGCGGCCCGCAATCGCGCATCTCGTCGACCGTGTGCCACGGATTGCCGCGCGCAAGCGCAAGCTTGAACAGCTGCAACCCGGCCGGCCAGCCTTCGGTGCGCGCCTGCACGAACGACGCGATCTCCGCGTCGAGCGCCGCGTCGTCCGACGCGGTCATGAACTCGACCGACTCCGCCGGCGAGAAACGCAGGTCCTCCATCCGCAGCACCAGCGCCTCCTCGGCGACGAGCAGCGTGCTCACGCCGATGTCCGGCAAATTGCGCGACCCGATATAGATCCGGCAGCGGCCCGGCAGCGCGCGCAACAGGTCGCGCAGGAACCGCAGGATCGCGGGATCGCGAATCCACTGGAGATCGTCGATGCACAAGCCGATCGGGCCGGGAATCTGCCCGAATCGATCGAGCACCCAGTCGATCATGTTGTCGGTCGTCGCCGGCGACTGCTCGGGCGCGGGGCCGCCCGCGTCCGCCACCATCTGCGTGACCAGCGCGATGAAGTACGTTTCGAAGCGGCGCGGATCGTTGTCGTTCTCGTCGAGCGTCAGCCACCCGATCGTCCAGCGCTTCGCGGTGCCTATCTCCATGATCTGCCGAAGCAGCGTGGATTTGCCGCTGCCGAGCGGCGCGTGCAGGATCACGACGTGCGGCACGCCGAGCCGCGTCACGCGTTCGAGCAACGCATGTCGCACGATCGCGCCGCGTCGCGCGGCGGGTGGCGAAAACTTGTGCTCGCGCAGGTCCACGCCGTCATGACGCACGCTGCGCTGGATCGCATTTCGGGAAACGGTCACGATCATCCGGGTGAGGGGTCGGGTCGCTCATCCTGCCGCATTCACGCGGCAGCTTCAAGCCGTGGCATCGCCTTCGGGTACCGCACCGGCATCCGGCAGCGGCGGCGTCCACCCGCCCACCCGGGAAAACGCGGAGAACGCCGCGAACGGATTACAGCAGTAAGGCCGCAGGCACGCCGCCGATTCGTGCGCTGCGGGGTCGTCGTCGCCGGGCGCCGCGGCCGCTTCGGGAAGCGAGGCAGTCGCGCTCATCGCGGCACCTCGGCGGCAAACGCGACGTAGGCATCGAGCGCGGCCGGATTGGCCATCGCGTCGCGGCTCGCCGCCTGCTCGACCGGACGCCCCATCAGGATCTTGCGCACCGGCACCTCCATTTTCTTGCCCGTCAGCGTGTACGGTATCTGCTCCATCGCGACCATCGTGTCCGGCACGTGGCGTGGGCTGCATAGCGTGCGCAGCCGCTCGGCGATGCGCGCACGCAGCGTGTCATCGAGCGTTTCGCCATTGCGCAGCCGCACGAACAGCGGCATGAAGAAACCGCCGCCCGGCAACTCGCAGCACACGACCAGGCTGTCGGCCACCTCGTCGATCTCCTCGACGACGCGATAGATCTCCGCCGAGCCGATTCGCACACCGTATCGATTCAGCGTCGAATCGGCACGCCCGTAGATGTAGCAGCCGCCGTCGCGCGTGATTCGCATGAAGTCGCCGTGCCGCCATACGCCGGGAAAGGTTTCGAAGTACGACTCGCGATAGCGCGCGCCGCCGTCGTCGTTCCAGAAGAAGATCGGCATCGACGGGGCCGGCTGCGTGACGACGAGCTCGCCCACTTCGTCGACGACCGGCTGCCCGTCGTCGTTCCACACGTCGACCGCCATGCCGAGCATGCGCGCCTGGATCTCTCCCGCGTGGACCGGCAGCGATGGCACCGCGCCCACCAGCCCGCTGCACAGCTCGGTGCCGCCCGATTGCGACGTGACCCACAAGTCCTGCTTCACGTTGCGGTAGAACCATGCGAACGTCTCGGGCGTGCTCGGCGCACCGGAGAGCAGCACGCTCCTGAGCGCCGACAGGTCGAACTGCCGCCCGGGCTCGATGCCCGATTTCTCCATCATCTGCACGAAGGTCGGACTGCCGCCGAAGCAGGTCGCGCCGGCGTCGGCCGCGAGCCGCCACAGACACTCGGGGCCGCCGTGCATCGGGCTGCCGTCGTAGAGCACGGCGGATGCGCCGGTCAGCAGCGAGGCGACCAGCAGATTCCACATCATCCAGCCGGTCGTGCTGTAGAAGAACATCACGTCGCCCGGGTGCAGGTCCACGTGCAGATGCATCAACTTCAGGTGCTCGGCCAGGATGCCCGCATGACCATGCACGATCGCCTTCGGCAAGCCCGTGGTGCCCGACGAGAACACGATCCACAGCGGATGATCGGCGCCGACCCGCTCGAAGCGGAACGTATCGGCCGGCACGTCGGGGCCGGCGAGCAACGCGTCCCATGCGTGCACCGCGCACGGCAGCGACGTCGCATCGGCCGGCATCGCATCCGCCACGTTCGGCAGCCAGACGAGCGTCTGCAGCGACGGCAGCGCCCGCGCGATTTCGGCGACCTCGCGCCGGCGATCGAATACCTTGCCGCCGAAGTGGTAGCCGTCGGCTGCGATCAGCACCTTCGGCGCGATCTGCTGGAAGCGGTCGACGACCGTGCGCACGCCGAAGTCGATCGCAGCCGACGACCATATCGCGCCGATGGCGGTCGTCGCGAGCATCGCGACCGCGCACTCGGGCACGTTCGGCAGATACGCGACAACGCGATCGCCCGGCACCACACCGAGGTCGCGCAGGCGCGTCGCGAAGCGCCGCACCTGGCTCGCAAGCTCGGCAAGCGACATCGTCTGCAGCGGTCGCGTTTCGGAAGCGTAATGGAAGGCTGGCGCCGCACCCGCATGCGCGGCGTTCTGCAGCACATGCTCCGCGTAGTTCACCCGCGCATCAGGAAACCAGCGCGTATGCGGCATCGGCGCGCCGTCCGTCACGCGTCGCGCCGAGCCGTCGTACTGCACGCCGTACCATTGCCAGATCGACGCCCAGAACGCATCGGGCTCGCGCACCGACCAGCGCCATAGCGCGTCGTAGTCCGCGAATGCCAGATCGCGATCGGTCGCGAGCCAGTCGAGATAGCGGGCAAGATGGGAGCCGCGCACGGACGTCTCGCCGGGCGTCCACAGCAGTTCGCCTTCGTTCACCATGTCAATCGCCTTTCATGTAAGAGCGCGAGCCGTTCGAGAACGGTCTCCGGATGTGCCGCAGCGGGAATCTCGGCCACGTCGAACGCCTTGGGTTCCGGCGCCGGCATCGCACCGTCGTGCCAGAACGAGTCCGGCACGACGATACCGGCCGTGCCGGGCCCGCATCGCGTCGGCGCGATCGTGAAATCCGGCCCCTGGCCGTCGGCCAGCGTCACGGCCGCCGGCCATTGCATGCCCCAGTCCCAGCCGTAATGCGTCGCGACGTTTGCGACGGGTTGATACAGTTCGAGCCACAGCGCGGTTTCGTCGGCCTCCCAGGTACGCGACTCGTGCAGCAGTACCGCATCGACGCCCGCCGTCGCGAACGCCCGCAGGAAATCCGCGATGCTCGACGCCGCCGCATCGGCGGCATCCTCGTCGACCTCGCCGTGCGGCGAACCGCCTGCCGATGCAAGCGCCCGAGCCGCCCAGTCGCGTGGAGACGGTAGCACGAGTGCGAAGATCGCCTCGGGCAACGCCGCGCGCAACGCGCTCGCCAGCGCGGCCGCCTGCTCGCGCAGCGGCGTGCTCGCGAGACAGGCCTTCAGCGGCAGATGCGCGCGCTTCGTGTTCGCAGCCATTGCGTCCTGCAATGCCGTGTCGCGCGTCACCCATGCGGCGGCAAGCTCCGCCAGCGGCAAGGTGAGCACGTCCGATCCGAGCAACCCGTGCGCCTGGCGTGCCCACGCGACGCACGCGGCACTGTCGAGCCACGGCGCGCTGCCGCCCGCGAGCAACGGCACGCTGTAGCCAGCGTGATTCAGCCAGAGCGGCCGGCGTACCCGCGCGGTATCGATGAGTCGAGACATGATGCCTTCCAGTTCAGCATGAGGCCGGGTGGCCGTCAATCACGCGACCGCCGCCCGTCCTGCAGGAAAAAAACGTTCGGCGCGGCGCGCTCTCGCCCGCCGCGCCTCGGCCGTGGCGCCGGCTTATGCCTGCGCCGCCTTGTCGGCCAGTTGCGCCTCCAGCTCCGCGATGCGGACATCCTTCGGATCGAGCATGAAGGCGCCCTGGATCGCGTCCGCCGGCATCCTGACGCGCTGGCCCAGCGTCGTCGCGTAGATCTCGGTGCGATCGTCCCAGCTGCCGAAGTACGGCAGCGTCGCAGGCGGCTCCGGTGTCACCCAGGCGTCGCAGAACGCGTCGAACGGCTTGCCGCGCGCAATCCGTGCGAGCCGCTCGGCCGCCCGCGCTTCCGCCGTCGCCTCGACATCGACGACGAGCGTCTCCTCGTCGTAGACGACCTTGTAGATGTCGCGCGCGTTCTCGTGCGACATCAGCTCCTCGCGCAGGTCCTTCATCACGAGCGCCGGATCGCGTTCGAGCACGTCGCCATAGCCGCCGCCCGAGCCCTGGCAGATCATGTAGATCTCGCCCTCGTTGCAGATCTCGAACGTCATGCCCATGTCGTGGCTGCTGTACTGCGCGCCCGGAATCGGCCGCTTGTTCATCAGCTCGACGATGTCGAACGTGTCGACCGCCTTCGGGTTCTCCTCGAGCACCTTGAAGATGTTGATGCCCTTGATCTTCATCAGCTGGTAGCTCGGGCACGAATAGCCGCCGAACAGCCCCTGCGCCGACGGAAACTTCGAGCCCTCGCAGCCGGTCATGAAGCCCCACAGCCCGGAACCGCGCGCGGTCGCGATCTGCTCGTAGCCCATCCCGCCGCGATACTTGCCCCAGCCGATCCGGTCCTTCGCGAGCCGCTGCGCGCCGAGGCGGATGATCGGCGTGTCCTCTTCCGCGATCTCGTGTTCGCCGGTGTCGCACATGAAGCCGAACACGGGCGAGATCGAATGCTCGCCGTCTGCGTGGCTGCGCGCGCCCTGCCCGTTGCCGTTGATGTCCGCGCAGAAGTTGCCGGTCACGTCGCCGTGCTGCGTCAGGCCGCCGTAGATGAACGTCGCCGCCTGGTCATACTGCGACGCGATCACCGCCGAGTAGCGATGCGGCAGACTGTAGCTCAGCTTGTTCATCGGAATCGTCCACACGACGCAGCCCTTGAACAGCGGCATCAGGCTCATCGCCTGCGGCATCTCGCCTTCCGCATCGAGGATCGAGTTGCGATCGGTGATGATCTCGATCGGCGACAGCACGGCCATCGTATGCGGCAGGTCGGGCCAGATGTTCTGCAGCAGGCCCGTGCACAGCGCCGCCTTGAACGACGCGATGTTGGTATTGACCGAACGGTTCATGAACTGCGGTGCCGAGCCGCGGAAATCCATCACCATCCGGTCGCCCTTCACGGTGATCGCGCACGAGATCTTCTGCAGCGCGTTTTCGCGCAAGCTCGAATCCATGAACTGCAGCACGCGCGTCGTGCCGTCGGGCAACTCGCGAATGCGGCGGCGCATTTCCGTTTCGACGTCTTCCAGGTGCGTGCGCAACGTGCCGATCAGCGCGTCACGCCCATACTGGTCGAGCAGCGCGATGATGCGCTCGCGCAGGCGCAGCACCGCGTGCAGCTTCACCTTCATGTCCTCGAGCTGCAGGCGCGGGTCGCGCACCGAGTTCTGCAGGAACGTGACGAGGTCGCGCTTCAGCTCGAAGTTCTCGACGATCTTGAACGGCGGCATCTTGATGCCTTCGTCGTACTTGCTCTCGGCCTTGGCCGGCAGCCCGCCCGGCTCGGTCGAGCCGTTCTCGCCCTCGTGGATCGTCGACGACAGCCAGCACACGAGTTCGCCCTTGTAGAACAGCGGCATCATCATCGACTGGTCGGTGTTGTGGATGCCGCCGTAGCGCGCGTCGTTGTGGATGAAGCCGTCGCCGTCCTTCACGCCGACCGTCGGGTCGTTCACCCAGTTCTTGATGATGAAGCGGATCGGATAGAAGCAGCACGCGGCGAACGCGATGATCCCGTGCGGCGCGATCATCGACAGGTCGCCCTGCGCGGTGTAGATCGCGGTGACGAGGTCGCCCCACTTCGCGCCCGGCGCCGCGCCCATCTGGTTCACCATCGTGAACGCTTCGGACAGCGCCGAATTGATCAGCCCCCGCACATGGTGAACCTGGTGCGGGTCGACGCCGCGCTCCAGCACTTCGTTCTCCAGCGTCGAGCGCGGCAGGATGCTGTGATTGCGCATGATCTCGGGATCGGGGCCGAGAAACAGCGTGTTGTCGGCGATGAACTTGTCGAGCAGCGCCCGGTCTTCCGCATTGATGTCGTTTTGCATGTCGATCTCCTTGCTTACTTGCGCAGGAACCACGCGCCGCCCTGGGCCGTCGCCTGATAGATCCAGCCCGGCTCGACGAGGAACGTCGTCGCGCGGGTCGTGATGACGGCCGGCCCTTCGATCTGCGTGCGCTCGGCACGCGCGCGGTCGTCGTAGATGGCGGTGCGTTGCGGCCCGTCGTGCCCGACGAAGTGGCATTCGCGGTAGCCAACCGGCTCCGGCGGCGGCAGCGGGTTGTCGCTGACCGCGAGCTTCGCGAACTTCACCGACGGCTGTTCGACGTACGCGCAAACACGCAGCGTGTTGATCCGCACGCCGGTTTCCGGGCTTTGCGAGCCGTCCCCGAAGCGCGAGCCGTAACTCTCGTGGAACAGCTCCATCAGCGTCAGCACGTCGCGCTGCGTCTTCAGGCGCGAGATCGGCGTGACGACCGCCGTCTGCACGCGCTGGTTGCCGTAACGCATGTCGAGTTCGAGCCGGTAGCGGATTTGCGACGGGTCCATCCCCTGCCGTTCCAGATCCTCGCGCCCGCGCCGCTCGAGTTCCTCGACGCCGCGGTTGAACGTGTCGAAATCCAGGAA
This sequence comes from Burkholderia sp. Ac-20384, assembly GCF_017104605.1. Classification (NCBI taxonomy): domain Bacteria; kingdom Pseudomonadati; phylum Pseudomonadota; class Betaproteobacteria; order Burkholderiales; family Burkholderiaceae; genus Burkholderia; species Burkholderia sp. Ac-20384. The sequence goes on from NZ_JAAGPE010000013.1 coordinate 24,718, forward strand.
GAACGATTTCGTGTTCGGGTTGAACAGCACCGTCCACGTGTTCATTTCGTGGATATGCATCTGGTTCACCGTCCCCGCCCCGCACGCGGAGAACGTCGACGAATACGGCGGCGCCAGCACTTTCGCGACCCCGAGCGCGGACGCAATCCCGCACGCATGCAGCGGCCCGTTGCCGCCGTACGCGAGCACCGTGAATTCCTTCGGCTCGAAGCCGCGCGTGCGCAATTCGGTGGCGATGCCGTTCGCCATCGACGCGTCGACCTGCTTCTTGATCAGCTTGGCGGTTTCGATCACGTCGAGATCGAGCACGTCGCACAGGTCGTCCTGCATCGCCTGCTTCGCGCGGCGCGGATTCAGCGGAATGCGGCCGTTCGCGTAGTTCTTCGGATCGAGATAGCCGAGCAGCAGGTCGGCGTCGGTGACGGTCGGATGCTGGCCGCCGCGGTCGTAACACGCGGGCCCCGGATCGGAGCCGGCCGACTGCGGGCCGATCTCGACCGTCTTGTACATCCGCTCGTAGCGCGCGATCGAGCCGCCGCCCGCGCCCAGCGCGACGAGGTGCACCATCGGCACGCTGACGAGCCAGCGATCGATCACCGGGTTGAAGTCGTAGAACTTCTGCCCGCCCTGCACGACGATCCCGATGTCGAAGCTCGTGCCGCCCATGTCGGTCGCGACGACGTTGCCCAGTTCGGCGGCCGCCGCCAGGTACTCGCTCGCGGCGATGCCCGACACCGGCCCCGAGTGGACGGTCTGCAGCGCATCGGTCGAGTTGAGTTGCGCCATCCCGCCCGAGTTGTGATTGACGAGCATCGGCTTCGTATAGCCCTGCTGGCGCAGGTTCAGCTCCAGCGTGCCGAGCCCGTGGTACATGATCTGATGCAGGAACGCGTCGATGATCGACGACGTCGCGCGCGAATACTCGCCCTTGCGGCCGACCACCTGGTGCGACAGCAGCATCGGGATCGCGCCGAGCATGTGCGCCGGGTACTCCTCGAGGAAAATCTCGCGCACGCGCAGCTCGTGCACCGGGTTCACGACGCTGTTCGTGAACATCACGACGAGTGCCTGCGCACCGGCGTCGACGAGCTCGCGGATGCGCAAGCGCACGTCGTCCTCGTCGAGCGTCCAGAACACCTGGCCGACGTAGTCGACACGCTCGCGGATCTCGCGGATCAGCGGAATCGCCACGAGTGGCTCCGGGCGGGCCGCATTCGGAATATCCATCTGCTCGTGTTCGGACAGCCCTTCCCCGTAACCGCGGGCACGCGACAGCGGCACCGTGTGCTTGAAGCCCGTCGTGACGAGCAGGCCGACGCGCGGGCCCTTGCGCTCGATCAGCGCGTTGGTGCCGAGCGTCGTCGCGTAGCGCACCGAATCGACTTCGGACAGCAGCTGGGTCGGCGTCAGTTCGAGCTGGCGGCATGCGTCGGCCAGCGAATCGTTGAAGCCGACCGCCAGATTGTGGTGCGTCGTGAGCGACTTGCCTTCGACGCAATGATCGCCCCATGCCACGAAGCAATCGGTGAAGGTGCCGCCAATGTCGACGGAAACACGTTTCATGATCGAATCTCCCCGTGGCTCAAGTGGACGACGCGTCGGTGCCGGCACCGACTGCGTGGCGATGATGGGCGGCCGCATGCAGCGCGCGCTGCAGCTTCACGCGTTCGAGTGCAAGGTCGGGCGCCTGCGCGGGCTCCGTCATCTCCTCGCGATCCTTCCATTGCAGCTTCAACGCGTCGATGTCGAGATCGATGTCGTGCAGCGGCGGATGGCCGGGCGGCAGGTATTCGGCTTCGACGAGCACGCCGCATTCCGGGCAGTAGTATTCGAGAATCCGGCACCAGTCCGGGTCCGGCGAGTACGTACGTGCGTAGCGGTTCGGATCGAGCAGCGGCTTGTGGATCTCGCGCGGATCGCGATCGTGGACGAGCAGGCCGCGCTTGTAGTTGTCGCGCGCGCTGCCGTGCGCATGACCGCAACGCCGGCATTCCCATTGTTCCGTGCCGAGATCGATGCGCAGGGTTTCGGTAATCAGGACTTTCATTATTCGTTCTCCGTGCCGCTGCTGAGCAGGATGTCTCCGGCGGAATTGATGTCGAAATGCCAGCCGGCATCGATGCGCCCCGTGAAGAACGCTTCCTCGAGCACCGCCGGGCCGGCCGCGCGTACCGCGACGCCCTTCGGCTGATCCTCGACGCGGTACAGCGGCAGTTCGGTTTCGCGGCCATCGACCACGACGCGCCGCGTGCCGTGCGCAACGGCGGGCTGGTGGCCGGTCTCGTCGAAGCGGCCGTCCAGCGTCGCTTGCGGCATGCGCTTGATCGCGGTCAGCGACACGGACAGCGTCGCGTCCGGCGCAAGCCCGGCCGGCAGCGTCGTGCCGGTCACCGCGTGCTCGCTACTCCGGCCGTCGGCGCCGGTCGCTTCGACCGTATAGGCCAACCGGCAGTCGTCGATCGCCGCGTCTTCACCGAACATCGCGCGCGATGCCTGCGTGAACAGCGTGTCCATCGCAGCAGCGAGTGCGCTGTCGGTCGCTTCGGCAAGCGGCGCCGAGAAGCTGTGCCCGACATCCGAAAAGCTGATTCCGTACGCGGAAAACACCGCCGCCAGCCCCGGAATCAACACCCGCTTCACGCCGATCGCCTCCGCGACGCGGCATGCGACGAGCGCCCCCGCGCCGCCGAACGCGGCAAGCGTCGTGTCGGGCCGGATCGACGCATAGGCGGTGAGGCTGTCGGCGACTTTCTTCACCCACGCGGCTTCCATCGCGGCGAGCGCTTCGAGGTCGCCCATCTTCAGCGGATCGGCCACATGCGCATGAACCGCCTGGCGGGCACGCGCCTTGTCGAGCTGCAGCTTGCCGCCGAAGAACGACGCGGGATCGAGCAGGCCCGACAGCGTGAACGCATCGGTGATCGTCGCCTGCGTGCCGCCGAGGCCGAAACAGGCCGGCCCCGGCGCGCTGCCGACGCTTTCCGGCCCCACCGCGATGCGTTCGCCCGCGACGCGGATGATCGAGCTGCCGCCGACGCCCGCACTGACCACGTCGCACAACGCGAACGACGTCGCGACGCCTTCGACGTTGCCGTGCCGTTCCGCGCGCACGCCGCGTTCGTCGACCACGCCGATGTCGGTCGTCGTTCCGCCGATGTCCATCGACAGCAGATGCGTCAGCCCGTAGTGCCGGGCCAGTACACGTGCGCCTTCCATCCCGCCGCGCGGGCCGGAACTGTAGGTCTTCAGCGCGATCGTCTTCGCGACGCGCCCTGCATAGCCGTCGTTGCGGAACACGAGCAGCGGGCTCTGCGCGCGCGCGTCGCGCAGCTTCTGTTCGGCGCTGTAGAGAAAGCGCTCCATCGCCGGATGCAGGAACGCGTTGAACAGTGCGGTCCACGTGCGGCGCACGTCGCTCGCATCGTCGGCGATTTCGTGTGCATACAGGATCGGCAGCGCGCCGAGCAGGTGCGGCGGAAAGCTGCGCAGCAGCTTGCGCTTCAGGCGCTGTTCGAGTTCGACGCGCTGCGGGCCGCCGATCGCCACGACGAGCCGGTTGGCCCCGGACGCCGCGAGTTCGCCGACCGCGCGAACCACGTCGGCTTCGGCCGAATCGCCGGACAGCGTGACTGCGCGGCTGCCGATCACCGCGTCGAACAGGTCGGCAGCGCCGTCGGCTTCGCGCACCTGCGCGGCCGACAGCGTCCCGCCGACCACGAGCCCGAGCCGCGGCCCCTTGCGCTCGACGAGCGCGTTCGTCCCCTGGGTCGTCGAGTAGCGGATCGCAGCCGTCGACAACAGCAGCGCCTCCAGGTCTTCGTTGCCGTAGATCGCCACGGACGCCTTGCGCAGCCCGTCGAACAGGCATTGCGACAGGTCGTGCGGCGTGGTCAGCGTCTTCGTGCGGATCACGTTGTCGCCGTCCATCACGCAGATGTCGGTCAGCGTGCCGCCGTTGTCGATGTTGATCAGGCGATGCCGCGCGGTCCGTGTGCCGGACGTGCCCGATGCCGCGTGCTGGATCGAATCGGTTGGGATTGTCATGAGCTCTCTCGCTTCGTGATCGGCCGGTTCAGGCGCGGCGCGGCTGCCGTGCCCGTGCAGCGCGGCGCATGTCGATGGGCGCGCTCGGCTCCGTCATGCAGCCGTGCGGCGTCGGAAAAGGAAGGGAATGCACGTCGTCTCCTGTCTGGTTATGTTCGTCGTGGAATCAGTGTAGGCAGCGGCCTGTCGGCCGCCGCCACCCGTCCGGGTAGTTATCGGGTATGGATTGCCCGTATCGGTGGCATCCGCGCGTCAGGTACCGGCCGACGCGTTCGCGCCAGCCCGCTCGATCGCCGGCTTCACGCTGTCGATCGCACCGCCACCGTCACACGGAATCACGGCGCCGGACACGTACGACGCATACGGCGATGCGAGGAACAGCGCGAGGTTCGCAATGTCGTCGATCGAGCCGAACCGGCGCAGCGGCACGGCCGATTCGGCCAGCGCGAGTTCGTCGTCGGTGCGGGCGATCAGCTTGCGAAAGCCTTCCGTCCCGTCGATCGGGCCCGGCGAGATCGCGTTGACGCGCACGCCGTCGGCACCCCATTCCAGCGCGAGCACGCGGGTGAGCTGGTCGATGCCGGCTTTCGCCGCGGACGCGTGTGCCTGATGGCGCATCGGCACCGTCGCCTGCGGTGCGGTGATGCTGATGATCGACGCGCCCGGCTTGCGCAGATGCGGATAGGCCTGCCGCATCACGTTGAACGAGCCGATCAGGTCGATATCGATGACCGTGCGGAAACCGTTCGCCGACATCGCGTTCGCGTCGCACAGGAAATTGCCCGCCGCGCCGGATATCAGCACGTCGATCGGGCCGAATTCACGCACCGCATCGCCGAGCGCGGCGCCCACCGCGTCGAAATCGCGTACGTCGGCGCATGCGCCGTGCACCGACGCATGGGTCGTGCGCAGTGTCTTCACCGCGGCGTCGACGTTCTCGCGTTTGCGGCTCGCCACGCTGACGGCCGCGCCGCATCGCGCGAATGCTTGCGCGATGCCGAAGTTGATGCCGGTCGTGCCGCCGAAGACGAACACGTGCCGTTGCTCGAAACCTATCTCGATCTGCATGCCACCCTCCTGTCGAAACCTGGGAACCCGTCGTCAGAACAGGTGGCGCATGCCGATCACGGTGCCGAACGTCGACCCGTTCGCGCCGTACAGCGCACCGTTCGTCGACAGCCCCGTATTCATCTTGCCGTGGTTGTTCACATAGCCGAGCTGCCCGTACAGCAACGTCGCCTTCGACAGGCTGTAGGTCAGCCCTGCCGCGGCGAGGATCGAGTGATTGTTCGTGTCGTTGCCGTCGCTCGTGTACCAGACGCCGGCGTCGGCGCTCACGACCGGCGTGAACTGATAGGCGGCGCCGCCGCCGTAGACGCGGCTGTCGAACGAGCCCGCGATCTTGTAATTGACGTAGGCGGCTTTCACCGTGAGCGCGTCGTACTGATAGCTCGCGCCGAGCGTGCGCCCGGTAAACGGCACCGTGCTCGGTACCGGCGTCGCCGCGGCCGTGCCGCCCGAGTTGCCGTTGTACATCGCGGCACTGACGAGCAACGGCCCAACCGTGTAATTGAGGCTCGCCGAATACTGGCGGCCCGCCTGGAAATCGCCGGCCTTGCCGCCGAGCGCAAGCATCGCGCTGCCCTGCAAGCCCGCCACCACCGGGCTCGTGTACGAAATCGCATTCGCGTTGAAGATCCCCGTCACGAGCACGCCGCCGACATAGATCGGCACGCCGCTGCCGAAGTACGACACGCTGCGCGCGTCGGTGGCGATCAACGACAGCACGAACGGCGAGAACTGGACGCCGGCCTTCACCGTGCCGTAGCTGCTCTCGATCCCCACCCACGCCTGCCGGCCGAACAGGTTGCCGTTCGAATCGGCATAGCCGCCGTTCGACACGTCGATGCCGCTTTCCAGCGTGAAGAGCGCCTTCACGCCGCCGCCGAGATCCTCGGTGCCTTTCAGGCCGAACAACGACGGCGTCATCCCGCCGGTGATCATCGATACCTGATGCCCGGCATTCAGCCCGGTCTTCGGATCGATCGCCTTGCTCGTATAGAGGATGCCGGCGTCGACGACACCGTAGAGCGTGACACTGCTTTGCGCATGAGCGGGCAATCCGGCCGTGGCCAGCAGCACGCCGGCAACGGACGCGAAACGTTTGCGGGACGGGATGATCGTCATCGGGAATGTCTCCTGTTCTAGTCTCTGTTTGTTGGATACCGGTGCTTCGCTGTTGCGAATGCCCGCCGGACCGGATGCTCCGGCTTGCCCGGGCCCGGTCGTTGCGCGGCGGAGTCCGACCGTCCGTGCGCGTTGATCGGCAGGATGGCCGTCGACGCGCAGACGTCAATCGGAAGCAGGACGAAACAAATCACGTCCCGCGCACCTGTTTTTGCGCGGGAGTCACGACCCGGCGGTTTCGCCGCCGTTCAGTCGCGTTGTTTCTGGAAAAGGAGTGTAGGTATGAGGGGGACGGGTGGCAGCTACCCGTTCGGGTAGTTTGGAAGCATGGATTCCCCTGATCGGGGGATGACGGGTTCAAGCGCGCCCAGCCACCGGGGCGAGCCGTCGTGAATGCGGGCCCCTTTGCGCCGGCGTGATGCCGATTGCCTCAGGCGACGGGAACGTCGGCCGGTTTTCACTGCTGCCGCGCCATCCCGGCGCGGCGCGGTCAGTCAGCGATAAGTCACGCGTCCGCTTCGTCGCTGCCAGCCGTATCCGCGTGACGGAACCGCTCGAAAATGGCACCGCGCGGCTCCGGACAATCGGCCAGCGGCGCCCACGCAAACTTGCGCGCATCCTTCTCGCCAACCCCGAAGGCCCGCAGCAACGCGAACATCGACTGCTCCGTATAGTCTGCCGGCGCGTCGCCCGACAGCAGGGTTTCGATCCCGTACATGATTGCCCCGAGCGCGATATCCCGGGCGACCATCACGTGGCCGACCTGCAGGCGCCCTGCATCGATCGCCGTTTGCAGGTCGCGTGTGAGATACACGTCGAGCAGCCGGCCGCGCGAACCGCGCCGCGTGCCGACCCGCGTGATGAATGCGCCCCACTGCGGATACCGCACCGCCATCGCCATATACAGCCGCGCACCGACGACAATCCGCTGCACCACGTCGTCCACCTCGAGCACCAGCGGATCGACCACGCCCAGCACCTCGTCGCTGGTTTCGCCGGCCACGACGGCCAGCAGCTCCGCGGTGGTGCGGAAGTAGTTGTAGAACGTGCCGCGCGCCACGCCGGCCGCCGCAATGAAATCGTCGATCATCGGCGCGTCGGGCCCCTTCTCCGCGAACACGGCCAGCGCGCTCTCGATCAGCCGGTTGCGCGTCTTTTCCCGGCGCAACGCGCCCGCGCGGCTTTGATAGTTCTCGTCCTGATCCTTCATTTTCATCTCCCTGTCCTTGCGCGCGTCGCGACGCACGGCATTCGGGTTTCTCCCAACCCAAGCCTAATTGACGATTTTATCAAATCAACTAGAATGAAGAAATGACGAATTCGTCAAATCGATGCCCCGGAAACATTCGACCCCGTGGCACGTTACTGGAGATGGATATGCGATTGGTCAGTTTTGAACAGAACGGCAAGGCAACGCTGGGTGTGCGTGAAGGCGATACGGTGCGTGTGCTCGGCGACGAAACACTGGAATCGCTGCTTGCCCGCGGCGTGAATCTCGTCGAGTACGCGAGCAGTTCAGCCGCGCAGGAACGCGTCGCCGCCAGCGGCCTGAAGCTGCTCCCGCCGCTGCGCCGTCCGCCGAAGATCATCTGCGTGGGCCTGAACTTCGCGGATCACACGTCGGAGAGCAAGTACGAGCAGCCCGATTACCCGACGCTGTTCTTCCGCGTCGCCACCAGCCTGATCGCGCACGACCAGCCGATGATCCGCCCCGCCGTCACCGATTCCGAAGGCCTCGACTTCGAAGGCGAGATCGCGGTGGTCATCGGCAAGGGCGGCCGCCATATCGGCAAGGCCGATGCGCTCTCGCACGTCGCGGGCTACTCGGTGTTCAACGACGGCTCGGTGCGCGAATACCAGTTCAAGACCCCGCAGTGGACCGTCGGCAAGAACTTCGACGGCACCGGCGCGTTCGGCCCGGACCTCGTGACCGCCGACGAGCTGCCGCCCGGCGTCAAGGGCCTGCGCCTCGAAACGCGACTGAACGGTGAAGTCGTGCAGTCGGCCAGCACCGACGAGATGGTGTTCGACGTGGCCAGCCTGATCAGCATCATCAGCGAGGCGATCACGCTCGAGGCCGGCGACGTGATCGTGTCGGGCACGCCCTCGGGCATCGGCTGGGCGCGGACGCCCAAGCTGCTGATGAAGGCCGGCGACGTGTGCGAAGTCAGCGTCGAGCAGATCGGCACGCTGCGCAACGTGATCGCGGACGAAGCCGCCCGCTGACTTTCGGCCATCGTGATGCAGCGCCCGCCCACGCGCGGGCGCACACGACAACGGAGACTGACATGCCCCCCACCCCGGCCGTCCACTCGATCGACCACTTCGCCCTGAACGTGCCGTCACTCGACGTGGCCGAGCACTTCTATCGCAGCTTCGGCCTGCGCGTCGAACGCACGGGCGGCGATCGCCAGGAACTCTCGCTGTACGCGACTGACGGCCATCGCTGGGCCCGCATCCTGCCCGCCGATCGCAAATCGCTCGCGTATCTGTCGTTCAACTGCTACGCGGCCGACTTCGACGCGCTCTACGCGAGAATCGTCGCGGCCGGCGCCGACCCGGTCACGGGCGAAGACCAGGACGGCGTGTGGTTCCACGATCCGGACGGCAACCTGCTGCAGGTGAAGGTCGGGCCGAAGACCAGCCCTTGTGCGAAGACGCGGAACGTCGTCGCCGGCAGCGCGGCCGACGCGCGCGGCTCGCATACGCGCTCGGAATCGAAGACGGTTCATCCCGACCGGCTGTCGCACGTGCTGCTGTTCACGCCGGACGTGCTGCGCGCGATCGCGTTCTACCACGACGCGCTCGGGCTGCAGCTGTCCGACAAGTCGCAGGACATCATCGCGTTCACGCATGCGCCGCACGGCAGCGACCACCACCTGGTCGCATTCGCGAAGAGCGGCGCACGCGGCTGGCATCACGCCGCGTGGGACGTGGCAGACGTGAACCTGGTCGGCGAAGGCGCGTCGCAGATGGCCGCGGCCGGCTACGACAAGGGCTGGGGCACGGGGCGCCACGTGCTTGGCTCGAACTACTTCCACTATGTCGAGGATCCGTGGGGCTCGTTCTGCGAGTATTCCGCCGACATCGACTTCGTGTCGGCCGGCCACCCCTGGCCGGCGGGCGACTTCCCGCCCGAAGACTCGCTGTACCTGTGGGGGCCGCCGGTCCCCGGCAACTTCGTTCACAACACCGAGGCCCCGGAATAAGGGCACTCGCGTGAAGCCGCCCGGCTGAACGAATCGATTTCTCACCGACGTGCACTGTATGGCTGCCAGATTCCCTGGTGCCAGGGCACGACTCGCTTTCTTGCAGGTGATTCAAATGGTTGACCAGAACCTCTACGACGTCGTCATCATCGGCTACGGCCCGGTCGGACAATCGCTGTCCATCGCTCTCGGCGAACGCGGCTACAACGTCGCCGTGGTCGAACGCTGGCCGTCGTTGTATCCGCTGCCCCGGGCGGTCTTCCACGACCACGAGATACGCCGCGTCTTTCACGCGATGGGGATCGGCCACGACGTCGAGGCGATCTCGCAGCCCTCGTCGATGTACCAGTGGTTCAACGCCGACTGGAAAACGCTGGTCGAGATCGACTGGTCCGCTGAATCGATCAGCGACGGCCCCGTCGGCTACCTGTTCAACCAGCCGTCGCTCGAAGCGCTGCTCGATCGCAAGGCCAAGTCGCTGCCGAACGTGTCGGTCAACCAGGGCTGGGAAGCGATTGGACTGAAACAGTTGCCCGACCATTGCGAGCTGACCGTCGGGCAAGGGCGCATGGTGAACGGCGTCTGGACGTCAACCGGCGAGACGCTGACCGTCCGCGCACGCTATGTGGTCGGTGCCGACGGCGCCAACAGCTTCGTGCGCAAGTCGCTCGACATCCCGTTCGCCGATCTCGGCTTCCAGGAAGACTGGCTCGTCGTCGACCTGCAGCCGAACGAAGGCGTGAAGCTCGACGTGCCCGACATCGGCCAGTGGTGCAATCCGGCGCGCCCGACCACGATGGTGCCTGGTGGTCCCGGCTATCGGCGCTGGGAGTTCATGCGACTGCCGCACGAAACGCTCGAGGAGATGCAGAAGCCCGAGAAGGTGTGGACGCTGCTGTCGCCGTGGGTCGGGCCGGATCAGGCGACGCTCGTACGCTACGCGGTCTACACGTTCCGCTCGCTGATCGCACAGACGTGGCGCAAGCAGCGCGTGCTGCTTGCCGGCGACGCGGCGCACCAGATGCCGCCGTTCATGGGCCAGGGCATGTGTTCCGGCCTGCGCGACGCGTGGAACCTGGCGTGGCGTTTCGACCTGATCCTGAAGGGCATCGCGTCGGACGACCTGCTCGACGGCTACACGCCTGAGCGGCGGCCGCAGGTTCGCGCGGTAATCGACGCGTCGATCGAAATGGGCAAGGTCGTGTGCATCGCCGATCCGCAGACAGCCGCGCAACGCGACGAAGCCTACCTGTCCGGCCAGGTGCCGCCACTGCCGCCGTTCCCGGGGCTGACCGACGGCGTGATCCGGGTCGACCAGAATTCGGCGGACGGCGGCATTGCCGGCCAGTTGAGCGTGCACGGCCAGGTGCGCAACGACAGCGAAGTGATGCGCTACGACGACGCGATTCCGAACGGTTTTCACGTCATCGTGCTCGATGCGGACCCGGACGCGCATCTCGACGCCGGCACGCAGGCCACCCTCGCCCGCATCGGCGCGCAGACGATCGGCATCACGCACGACGAAAGCAAGGTCGTCGCCGGGCGAATCCTGTACGACGTCAGCGGCAAGTACCAGGCGTTCTTCAACGAACAGCACGCCAGGGCCATCATCGTGCGCCCCGACTACTACGTGTTCGGCGCGGTCGGCTCGCTCGCGGAATTGCCGTCGCTCGTCGCGATGCTCGCGTCGAAGCTCGCACTCGCCGCCTGAGCCGGGGAACGTCGGACACCGTATGAAAACCCGCGGAGGCAGCACTGCTCCGCGGCCAAAGCGGTCAGGGCTGAAGCGATGGGAAGACGTATGCACGCAAGAAATTGTCGGGACGGCCGATCCGGGAACGGCAAGCGCTCCCCTTCAGCACCCGGGAAGAATGGACGAAGGCCGCCTTTCGGCACGTACCGACGAACCGGCCTTGCCGTTCATCCACTCGCCTCGCCTCCCGCTGCATTGCCGAGCATGCGCGACAGCAAATTGCCCAGCATTCGAAGCTCGTCGTCGCTCGCGAAGGCACGCAGCTCGCACTGGATCTCGTCTTGCAGATCGCGCCACGCGGCCGCGATCCGACGCCCGTCACACGTGAGCGACACGTAGACGATACGGCGGTCATCGTCCCGTTGCGCCCGCTCCACGAGATACCGCGCCTCCAGCCGGTCCACCAGACGCGTCACCGCGCTGCCGGCAATGCCGCAGGCATCGGCCAGTTCGCCGGCCGTCAACGGCGCACCGCAATCGAGCACGTGCAGGATCGACGCCTGCGACTTCGTAATGCCGAGCGCCTGCTCGACGCGCCGGTCGATGCACCGGGACTGCAACGAATCGGCAGCCGACAGCAATGTCACGATGGACATGCGATGGTGGCGCCTTTCCGGAATGACGGAATTCGAACCGGACATTCCTGGTGCCATTTCACCGGATTGTTCTTTCGCGATTTCAAACTCTGTTGGTACGGGATTCATCACAGCACTCATGGATCGCGGCGCAACGCCCTTCGTCGAGCGCCCGATGCATTCATCCTTGAATCAGGGTCCGGACCACTTCGGTCACCTCAACCCTGTCCGGATTGCGGCATCCTGGCCGCGTCAATTCCCGGTGCAGCAATCCGCTCAACGTCGCGTGAACCACGCTGGCGATCACCGCCGGTTCATGCTCGCTCGCCAGCTGCCCGGCCGATATCGCACGACGCAACCATGCATCGATGCGCTGTTCCGCCGCGTACCCAGCCTGGCAAACCCGTTCGCAGAAAGCCGCCGTTTCCTTCGCGTTTTCGCATCGCGTGTACGACAGCGTGTACAGCCGGCGCGACAATTTCGAGCGCGTCGCCATCCGCCAGCACGCACCGAGTGCATCGATCAGCGCGTCGAGCTCATGCTCGGCATCGTGTCGCGACGCAATCAGGAAAGGGTCCAGTGGAATCGCCGCATCGGCGAAGATGGCATCGAGCACGTCGAGCTTGCTCTCGAAGTGCCAGTACACGGCCCCGCGCGTGACGCCGGCCCGGCGGGCGATTTCCTCGAGCGACGCATGCGCGAAGCCATGATCGAAGAACACGCCCTGTGCCGACTCGACGATGATGGCCCGTGTCGCCTGTGCCTGTTCACGGGTTCGTTTCACCATAACGTTTCCGAACGTCCATCCGGGTCGGGATGGCTCGCGTGTCACATCGCAGCGGCCCGGTAAGGGCATGCGATTTGCGTGCCCCGGGTGCCGGGGCACGCATCCTGAATCACCGAACGGGCCGGGCCCGTTGCGGCGTCCTGCTTCAAGTCGGCGTACGGGTCAACCCGGCGGATGCGCGGCCTGCCCGGTCGACACGTCGGCTTTCACCGTCCGGTCCTGCCAGCCGCCGCCCAATGCGCGGTAGAGGTCGACCGTGTTCGACATCCTCGACAGCCGGACCTTGACCAGGTTCTGCTGCGCGTCGTACAGCGAACGCTGGTTGACGAGCACGTCCACATACCCGTCGACGCCCGCGCGATAGCGCGCGTCGGACAGCCGGTACGCGGACTGGCTCGCCTCCACCAGCAGACGCTGGGCCGTTTCCTGCCGGCCCCAGGTCGCACGACCGTCGAGCGCATCGGAGACCTCTCGAAACGCCGTCTGGACCGCCTTCTGGTACGTCGCGACCTCGATGTCGCGATTGACCTTCGACACCGCCAGGTTCGCGCTGTTGCGCCCGTAGTCGAAGATCGGCACGCTGATCGTCGGCCCGAACGACCACGCCGCGCTGCCGGGATCGAACAGGTTGCGCAACGACGCACTGGCCGTACCGCCGTTCGCCGTCAGCGAAATGCTCGGGAAGAACGCCGCGCGCGCGGCGCCGATGTTCGCATTCGAGGCCATCAGCTGATGCTCGGCGGCGATGATGTCCGGGCGCCGCGCAAGCAGATCCGACGGCAGTCCGGCCGGCAGGTCCTCGTCGAACCTGACCGTCGCAAGCGGTTCGCGCGACAGCAGTGCGTCGTCGAGCGGCACGCCCACCAGCAGCGTCAGCGCGTTGATGTCGGTCCGCACCTGCCGGTCGTACTGCGCGAGATTCGCTTCCGCCGAGCGGACGGTCGTCTCGGCCTGACGCAGATCGAGCAGCGACGACGTGCCGTTCCGGTACCCCGCTTCGGTGATCTTCAGCGACGCCCGCTGGCTGGCGAGCGTGTCGGCCGTCAGCGCCTTGATGTCCTGGTCGGCCTGCAGCGTCAGCCACGCAGTGGCCACCTCGGCGATCAGGCTGATCTGGGTGGCCTTGCGCGTCGCCTCGGTCGCCAGATACGTCTGCATCGCCTGCTCCGTCAGGCTGCGGATCTTGCCGAACAGGTCCAGCTCGTACGACGCGACGCCCCCGACGTTGTAGGACCGCGTGACGCCGGCTTGGCCCGTCGTCGACAGGTCCGACGGCAGCCGCTGGATCGACCCGGACGCGCCGGCCGACAGCGTCGGCAGCAGGTCCGCCCGCTGGATCCGGTACTGCGCGCGCGCCGCTTCGATGTTCAGCACGGCCACGCGCAGGTCGCGGTTGTTTTCCAGCGCCATGCCGATCAGCGTCTGCAGGTGCGGGTCGGTGTAGAAGTCGCGCCAGCCGACTTCCGCGGCCGCCGGCTGGCCGGCGGTGTCTTGTGTGGTTGCCGCGTATTGCGCGGCAACCGACGGGTCGGGACGATGATAGGTTGGGATCATCGTGCAGCTCGCCATCAGCAGCGCCGCAGGCAATACCGCGAGTTTCAGGATCTTCATGCGGTCACCTCGTCAACCTTGTCGATGTCGTCGGCCTTGTCGGCCTTGCCTTTCTTGCCGCGCGAGAACAGGCCCGTCACCAGCACATAGAACAGCGGCACGTAGAACACGGCCAGGAACGTCGCGGTCATCATCCCGCCGACCACACCGGTGCCGACGGAGTGCTGGCTGCCCGAGCCGGCGCCGTTCGAGATCGCGAGCGGCAGCACGCCGAGCACGAACGCCATCGACGTCATGATGATCGGGCGCAGCCGCAGCCGTGCCGCCTGAACGGCCGCCTGCATCAGCGACATCCCTTCTTTTTCGTACAGCTCTTTCGCGAACTCGACGATCAGGATCGCGTTCTTCGCGGACAGGCCGACCGTTGTCAGCAGGCCCACCTGGAAGAACACGTCGTTCGTCAGGCCGCGCGCGAGCGTGGCGACCACCGCGCCGATCACGCCGAGCGGCACGACCATCAGCACCGAGAGCGGCACCGACCAGCTCTCGTACAGCGCGGCAAGACAGAGGAACACGATCAGGATCGACAGTGCATAGAGCGCCGGCGCCTGCGAGCCCGACAGCTGTTCCTCATAGGACAGCCCCGTGACCGCCAGCCCGAATCCGTTCGGCAGCTGCGCCGCGATCTTCTCGATCTCCTGCATCGCTTCGCCCGAGCTGTGGCCGGCGGTCGGCTGGCCCTGCAGTTCGACGGCCGGAATGCCGTTGTAGCGCTCGAGCTTCGGCGAACCGTATTCCCAATGCCCCGACGCCACCGCCGAGAACGGCACCATCTGGCCGTTGCCGTTGCGCAGATACCATTTGTACAGATCCTCCGGACCCACGCGCGCATCCGGCAGGCCCTGGACGTACACCTTCTTCACACGACCGCGATCGACGAAGTCGTTCACGTACTGGGAACCCCAGGCAGCGGTCATCGTATCGTTGATATCGGCGATGCTGACCTGCAGCGCACGCGCCTTCTCATCGTCGATATCGATGTGGAACTGCGGCTCGTCGTTCATGCCGTTCGGGCGAACGTTGGCCAGCAGCGGGTTGGCATGCGCGAGCTTCAGGAACTGGTCGCGTGCCGCCATCAGCGCGTCGTGGCCTTGACCGGTCCGATCCTGGAGGTACACGTCGAAGCCCTGCGAGTTGCCCATTTCCATGATCGCGGGCGGCACGATCGGAATCACGATGCCGTCCTTGATCTTCGAAAACGCCGCACCCGCACGCTGTGCAAGGCCGAACACAGTGGTGTCGCTCCCCTTGCGCGCGGCCCACGGCTTGAGCCCGACGAATGCCAGTGCGGAGTTCTGCCCGCGCCCCGCGAAGTTGAAGCCGTTCACCGTGTAGACCGATTCGACGATATCCGCCTCGTCCTTCAACAGGTAGTCACGCACCTTCGCCAACGCGTCTTCGGTCCGTTCCGCCGATGCATTGCCCGGCATCTGGAGCTGAACGAACAGCGTCCCCTGGTCTTCGTCCGGCAGGAAGGCCGTCGGGATGCGCGTGAACAGGAAGCCCATGCCGACCACGATCAGCAGGTAGATGACGATGTAGCGGCCCTTCTTGCGCAGGATCGCCGCGACCGCACCTTCGTAGCGGTCGGTACCGCGGTCGAACGTGCGGTTGAACCACCCAAAGAAGCCCTTCTTCACGTGATGATCGGCGTCGCCCGGCTTGAGCATCGTCGCGCACAACGCCGGCGTGAACACCAGTGCAACCAGCACCGACAGCGCCATCGCCGACACGATCGTGATCGAGAACTGGCGATAGATCACGCCCGTCGATCCGCCGAAGAACGCCATCGGCAGGAACACGGCCGACAGCACCATCGCGATACCGACCAGCGCGCCCTGGATCTGCCCCATCGACTTGCTGGTCGCTTCCCGCGCGCTCAGCCCTTCCTCGGTCATCACGCGCTCGACGTTCTCCACCACGACGATCGCGTCGTCGACCAGCAGGCCGATCGCCAGCACCATGCCGAACATGGTGAGCGTGTTGATCGTGAAGCCGCACGCGGCGAGCACGCCGAACGTACCCAGCAGCACGACCGGCACCGCCAGCGTCGGAATCAGCGTCGCGCGGATGTTCTGCAGGAACAGGTACATCACCAGGAACACGAGGATGATGCCTTCGATCAGCGTCTTGACCACTTCGTGGATCGACGCATGAACGACCGGCGACGTATCGTACGGAACGACGATCTTCACGCCAGGCGGCAACAGCGGTTCCTGTTCCTTGAGCAGTTTCTTGACGGATTCCACCGTCTCGAGCAGGTTCGCGCCGGTCGCCAGACGCAGTGCGATACCGGCCGACGGCTTGCCGTTGTACATACTCGAGATCGAGTAGTTCTCCGGCCCGAGGCTCACGGTCGCGACGTCGCCGAGCTTGACCTGCGAACCGTCGGCATTCACCTTGAGCAGGATCTGCTTGAACTCGTCGGCGGTACGCAGGCGCACCTTCCCGATCACGGTCGCGCTCAGCTCCACGCCACGCCGCGTCGGCAGGCCGCCAAGCTGGCCCGACGATACCTGGACGTTCTGCGACCGGATCGCGTTCGTGACATCGAGCGGCGTGAGCGAATAGCTGTCGAGCTTCGCCGGATCGAGCCAGATCCGCATCCCGTACTGCGAACCCATCAGCAGGTAGTCGCCCACCCCTTTCGTTCGCAGGATCGGATCCTGGAGGTTCGACGCCAGATAGTTGCCGAGGTCGCCGCTCGACATTTTTCCGTCTTCGGAAACGAGCGCCGC
This sequence comes from Burkholderia sp. Ac-20384, assembly GCF_017104605.1. Lineage (NCBI taxonomy): Bacteria > Pseudomonadati > Pseudomonadota > Betaproteobacteria > Burkholderiales > Burkholderiaceae > Burkholderia > Burkholderia sp. Ac-20384. The sequence continues at coordinate 41,622 of NZ_JAAGPE010000013.1, forward strand.
GACCATCATGAAGTTGATCTGGTACTTGACGACGCGAATCCCCTGCTGCTGCACTTCCTGGGGCAGAAGCGGCGTCGCGAGCGACAGCTTGTTCTGCACCTGGACCTGCGCGATATCGGGGTTGGTGCCCTGGTCGAACGTCGCGACGATCGTCATGCTGCCGTCGGCGTTACTTTCCGACGACATGTAACGCAGGCCGTCGAGACCGTTGAGCTGCTGCTCGATCGGCTGGACGACCGTGTCCTGAACCGTCTGCGCGGACGCGCCCGGGTAGCTGACCGTGATCGACACCGCGGGCGCCGCGATGTTCGGATACTGGTTGATCGGTAACGACCGAATCGCCAGATAACCGGCCAGCATGATGACGATGGCGATCACCCACGCAAAGATGGGCCGCCTGATAAAGAACTGTGACATGCGCGCTCCGACTAGCTGCCGTTAGCCGTAGACGGCGCGGCAATGCGCGCGTCACCCAGGTCGACATGGACGTTCGTCGCGGGCACCGCGACGACCTTCATGCCGACCTGCAGTTTCTGCACGCCTTCGGTCACCACGCGCTCGCCCGCATTCAGCCCCGAGCGGACGAGCCAGGTATTGCCGACCGTCCGGTCCACCGCGAGCTGCTTCAGTTGCACCTTGCCGTCGGCATCGACGACCCAGGCCACCGGCGTGCCCGTCGTATCGCGCGTGATGCCCTGCTGCGGCACCAGGATCGCGTCCCGCTTGACGCCCTCGTCGAGCTTCGTGCGCACGAACATGCCCGGCAGGATCTGGTGATCCGGGTTCGGGAACTGGGCACGCAACGTCACCGAGCCCGTGCCTTCGTCGACACTGACTTCGGAGAATTTCAGCGTGCCGCCGTGCGCATACGACGTGCCGTCCTCGAGCAACAGCCCGACACTGGCTGCGCCCGCGCTAGCGGTCTGCAACTGGCCGTCGGCGAGTTCCTTGCGCAGGCGCAGCATGTCGGACGACGACTGCGTCACGTCGACATAAATGGGATCGAGCTGCGTGATGACCGCCATCGACTGGGACTGGCCGTTCGTGACCAGTGCGCCTTCCGTCACGAGCGAGCGGCCGATGCGCCCGGCGATCGGTGCGTAGACCTTCGTGTAGTCCAGGTTGACCTTCGCGGTATCGAGATCGGCCTGTGCCTGGCGATACGAGGACACCGAGTCGTCGTACTGCTGACGGCTCACCGCGTTGTCGGCAAGCAGCTTTTCATTGCGCTCGGCGAGATGCTGCGCCGATACCAGCGCGGCGCGCGCCTTCTCGTACGCGGCCTTGTACGGCGCATCGTCGATCTGGTAGAGCTGCTGGCCCTGCTTGACATCGTCGCCTTCGACGAAGAGCCGGCGCTTGATCACGCCGTTGACCTGCGGGCGCACTTCCGCAACACGCCACGAATTCGCGCGACCCGGCAACAACGACTTGAGCGTGATCTCCTGCTGCTGCAGCGTGACCACGCCGACCTCGGGGACAGCCGCCACCGCGGCTTCCTTCTTCTGGCATCCGGCGACAGCCATCGACCCGACTACGACACACGTCGCAAGCAAGGCGGTTCTCTTGGGAATGATCATCCGGTACATACAACATCCCTCACTGTTCGTTTCATGTTTCTCACTCTCAACGTTGCGAATCCGGCCGCCACTGGGGAAGCCCCTCCGTGCGCCGGGCTGAACGACAAGTCCGGTTCGTCTGCCCATATGGACGCCTGCTCGGCGCATCCGCCGTCGCGACGCACATACGATCCGCCGCACGCAGCCTCGAATCGGCAAGCGGCACCGGATTCAACGATTTTTGCGCGCAGCATGACTCCCACCCATTCAGTAGGTGTACTGATCGATAAGAAAGGACGTTAACGGTGCCGAACCTCCCGCCCGTTAACGCACGACCGACGCAACGACTCACTCGTACGAATGAGCACGCGATGCGACGGGACATCCACCCGGTGCGGCAGGCATGCAACCCGGGTTGCCGGGCGCCTGTCTTGCCAGGGCGGAAGCAGAGCGCGCTGTGCGCTATCCGTCCCCGATGGCCGGAATCCTCATGGTCGAAATTTATTCATCACTTGTTGATTTATTGCGATGGTAGGGCATCCGTCGCGACGCTGTCAACCGTTCGATCGTCACGTCGTGCCACGTCACGGCACGCTCGAGGCGGCGTCAGGCGGCTCGCACGCGGCGAAGCAGGCGGCCGATAGAAGCCATGCTCAGATAACGCGAGCGATGCGCCATATGCCCCGACGGTCAATGCGTTTACGTGATCGATCCCCTCGGACGGGGGCCACGCGTCGAATCGAGCCGGGGTGTCGACAGTGCCGCCACCGCCCTGCACTGCCGGCGCACTCGACGCGCTCAAGCATCGTGGTGGTGCAGGACTGCGACACGCGGCGGCCGGCAATCTTCACGCGGGGCCATTTTTGCGATATCATTTTATTCATCATTCGTTGAATATCGCTTGCGAACTACACAGACGGCCGTTCCCGTGCGCCAGCCGGCCGCCGCGATTGCGAGGCCCGGCATGCCCGGGATGGGAACGGCGCCTGAACCAGAAAACGGATATGGACAAACTTCAATCGATGCGGTCGTTCGTACAGGTCGTGAACGACGGAAGCTTTATCCGTGCGGCCACCCGCCTCGGCATCTCTCAAATGATGATCAGCCGTCGCGTCAACTGGCTCGAGGAACAGCTGGAAAGGCGCCTGCTCGTCCGCAGGACGCGGAGCGTGTCGCTTACGGAGTTCGGGAAGACGTACTACACGCGTGTCAGCGACATTCTGGCGAAGCTCGACGAGGTCGAGCATGCGGTATCGGTGCCCACGCAAACGCCGTCCGGAACCCTGCGTGTAGCGGTCTCCGTCGGCTTGTCGCTGCGGCACCTGTCGTCGTGCCTGCGTGACTATTGCGATTCGTATCCGGAGGTACTGCCGGTTCCCGTGCTGGTCGATCGCCCTGTCGATCTCGTCGCAGACGGCTACGATGCCGGCATCGTCGACCTGTCGTCGTTGTCATGCACGAGCCTCGTCGCACGCGCAGTCTTCAGCGCGCCGCTCATCGCCGTTGCATCGCCCGGCTATCTTCAGCGGCGCGGCGAGCCGACGCACCCGGCGGAGCTGGCCGAGCACGCGTACCTCGCGATCTCGGGCCCCCAGCGCGGTAAATCCGAGCTTCATCTGGACAGTGCCGACGGCACCGTCACGATCACGTGCAATCCGGCCGTCGTGGCCAACAACATCGACTTCCTCATGCAGATGGTCCTGTCAGGCATGGGAATCGCGTTGATCCAGCCCGCACTGGTCCAACGGGAACTCGAGCAAGGCACGCTGAAGCGTGTCCTTCCGGATCACTGGGCCCCGGCGCCGACGTTCGGCATCGTCTACCCCAGCCGTCGCCACTTGCCCGCCAAGGTGCGAACCTTCATCGACCATCTGCTGGCGACGTTCGACGAATCGGGAACCGCACCGCACTGCCCCGCACCGGCGCAATACCAGGCAACCGCGGAGATCGCGTGACAGCCGCTGCCCGCTCGACAGCATGACGCACAGGCCTGGCGACCTTCATCACCACGCGCATCGCGGGGACGTCGGCACGACGGCCAGGTTATCGCAGCAGCCCCATTGCGATCTCCAGCACCCCTTGCTTGAATTTTTCGGGTTGCTCCGGCAGCGTCGAAAATTTCTCGAGCACGTGCCCGTAGGAGATCGTGTTGCTGATCGAATTCACGATCATCGCGTGCAACAGCTCGGGATCGTGAGGCTTCATCTTGCCGGCTTCGATTGCATCCTCGAGAAGCGGAATGAGTGCGTCACGATAGGGGCTGATCAGTCTTTCGACGAGTACGTTCAGGCGCTCGCCGTGCTCCGTCGTGGCGGTCGAGAGAAACATGCCGATATCCGGGTTCTCGAACACGCTGTCGGTCAGCAGTGTCAATGCCTGCCTGATTCGTTCGATCGGCGACATCCGGCTGTTGCGCAATTGCTTCGTCGTCTCGATCAGCTGTGCCAGCTGCGCGGCCAGCTGGTCGACGACCGCGGTCCACAGCCCTTCTTTCGATCCGAAATGATGGGCCATCAATGCAGGATCGACGCCCGCAAGACCTGCAATCTCCCGCACGCTGGTTGCCGCGTAGCCCTGCTTGGCGAACCGCTGCCGCGCACATCGCAGCAGCGAATCGAAACCGACGTGCGCAGTGCCGGACGGGCGTCCCCTGGTGCGTTTGGCTGTGGGCTGGCGCTTGGCCGAAGTATCGGAGCTGGGCATGCAGGAATGACGTCGAAGGCGGGAAGATGTCGAAGTATACCAAGCGCATCTTGCCCGCCCCGGGCCGTTATCGTCGATAACGCGCCGCGATCGTTCACGCCGACATACCCGCCACGCCGACACCCGCCGCTCAGAAGAAATGCCGGATACCGATATCGGCACCCACGGTCGTCCCCTGAACACCGTACAGCGCCCCGTCTGCCGAAATGCCGGTGTTCATCGTGCCGTGGTTGTTCACGACAGCCACTTGCGCATAGAGCGCCGTGCTTTTCGACAGGTTGTAGGTGGCCCCGGCGGCGCCCATGATGGAATGATTCGCCGTGTGATTCCGGTCACTGGTGAAATAGATACCGCCGTTGAGATTCAACTGCGGCGTGACGTAGCTGTCGAGCCCCGCACTGTAGACGTTGGAATCGTACGATTGCGCCACCTTGTAGTTGACGAACTGCGCCTTCGCCGTGACGACGCCGAAATTGTAGGTGGCGCCGATCGCGCGCCCCCAGAATGCGACCGTTGTCGGGATCGGCGTCGACACCGTACCGCCGCTGTTGCCGGAATAGATTCCTCCGCTGATCAGGAGATTGCCGACCGTGTATTTCAGGCTTGCCGAATACTGACGGCCGGCCTGGAAATTGCCCGCGGCTCCACCGAGTGCCAGCATCGCCTTGCCCTGCAAGCCGGCGATGGTCGGGCTGGTGTACGACACGGCATTCGAGTTGAATGCGCCCGTGCCGGTCACGGTATCCGCATAGATGATCAGGCCGCTGCCCAGCTGCGAAAACCCGCGCGGGTCGGTGTCGAGCAAGGACAGGAAGAACGGTGAAAACTGCAGGCCGATCGCCACTTTGCCGAACTGGTTTTCCAGTGCGACATAGGCCTGGCGACCGAACAGGTTCCCGTTCGAGTCGTCGAAGCCGCCGTTGCGCATGTTGATGCCACTCTCCAGCTTGAACGACGCCTTCATGCCGCCACCCAGGTCTTCCGTGCCCGTCAGGCCAAACTGCGACGGCAGCGAACCGCTGTCGACGGCGGAGAACTGGTGCCCCAGGTTCTGACCGTTGGCGCCGGCCGTCTTGCTCGTGTACAACAACCCCGCGTCGACAATGCCGTAAAGCGTGATGTTGCTCTGGGCGTGAGCCACACCGCCCATCAGCGAACCTGCCACCGCGATCGCCGCGCCCTTACGAGATACCTTCCATCCACCTTCCATGTCCCTCTCCTGTCTTTCCTGATGAGTTACAGCACGCAGAGAATCGTATTTATTTAATGGATTCCTAATCGAAATACCTGCCACCCGATACTTTTTCAGATCAATCCCAACCTCACTCAAATAGGATATCGAATCAATTGGATCGGACCGACCATTCAAATCACACCTGGGCTGCCCGGCGATCCTGCTTCAAATCCGGTCGTGGATTGTATCGGCCATCATTCGCCGATGGCCAAATGCGTCCGCGGTAGCCGTAGTCGCGCCTGCGCAGCGAGCGTTCTTGCTAAACGGCGGGCGTGGGCACGGTCAAAGCTTCATCATCCCGCCATCGACGGAAACGGTCTGCCCGGTAACGAACGCCGCGCCCTCGCTTGTCAGGAAGACGATCGGACCGGCGATGTCCCGCGGCACCGCAAAACGCTTGATGGCCTGCTGGTTCCACACGGCATCGATGATGTCGCGCGGCATGCCGCTCGTTCCCGGCGTGTCCGTGATGGCCGGTGCGACGGCGTTCACGGTAATGCCGCGATCCGCAAGCTCGTTGGCCAGGCCGCGGGTCAGGCCGATCACACCCATCTTGCTCGCCATGTAATGGCTGAGCCCGGCAAGGTTCGTCGCGATCGAGTTGGAGGCAATGTTGACGATGCGCCCCCACCGATTCTCGGCCATCAGCGGCGCAAACGTGCGGGCCCCGAGGTACGGGCCTTCGAGGTTGACCTTCAGCACCCGGCGGAAGAGATCGGGATCCAGATCGTCGATCGTCGCAAACGGATAGATGGCCGCGTTGTTCACCAGGATGTCCGCTCGCCCGAATCGTTGACGAACTTCGTCCCGCACACGGACCCAGTCCTGCTCCGACGACACATCGCCTTGAATGCTTGTCGCCGTTCCGCCCATGGCGGCGATATGCCGCAAGGTCTCGCCGCAGTCTTCGAGATCGAAGAGCACCAACTGCGCCCCATGCGTCGCAAGCTTCTCGGCAACCGCCTGCCCGATCCCCTTGCTGGCACCCGTTACGATCGCCACACGTCCTTCATGCGTATTCACGTCTCTGTCTCCTTTCGTATCGTCTTTTCCGAACATCGGCCTTCCGCAGCACAACCGGCTCGCTCGCGTTCCGTCGTTGCGATATCGCGTCACGCGAGCACAACTTGCGCTCGGGTTGACACTGCCAACCGTTGCCCGTTCACGCTTCGCGTTTCCAGTGTCGGTGCAGCTGCTGCTATCGATTCATTAAACCAAACATCTACTGCATTCCTAACCAAACAGGGATCTATCAGATCGATGCCGTCACGTCCCTCTCGACTTTCGCCGCGAGCGAAAGCCGATCAAGGCATTCAGTCATGTGCCACACGACAGATTGCCATCCGGCGCCGCAACCTTTATCCCGAGCGCCTGCGAATGATGGACGACCGGAAGTCCGGGCAAGCGCCGCTCCGGAGCGCCCGGTCCTCACCGGTCCGGCTCATTGCCACTTGTTCCAACACCAAATACAAGCCGCTGAAGGTCACCTCACACATAAACTGATAAACACCTCAGTTATGATTTAACGATCACCATTGATTCACGTCAAATAGGGTTTTCCCCCGACGCGTGCGATCGGTGCGCCTGTGTACACGTAGCTGCGAGTGCAGCCGGCTCTTGCTGTCGGAATGACCCGTTCGCGGGTTTGAAGGCACAGCGGCACGGCGTGCAGACGGACTCCGCGTCGGAGCACGCCCGCTCGCTGCACAAAATGCAACGCCCGGCAGGTATCCCCTGCCGGGCGTTGCATCAGGTCGATGACGTGATCAGCGATCGGGACGAGCGTCGCCGCCGCTGCCTCGTCGGCCATGCCCGAGGCAGCGCATGAATCGTCGACGCGCGCCGCCGCCGGCGCGTCGCCTCGCACCGGCGTGACGTGCCGACGTGCTCGCTCAACGCCCCGCTTCGCTCATCGTCGGCTCGGCATGCGCGTGTTCGTGCTCCGCCGACTTCAGCAGATCGAGCGCGACGTCGACGATCATGTCCTCCTGCCCGCCCACCATCTTCCGGCGGCCGAGTTCGACGAGGATATCGACGGTCTTCAGGTCGTATTTGTCCGCCGCGCGCTCGGCATGGCGCAGGAAGCTCGAATACACGCCGGCGTAGCCCAGCGCGAGCGTCTCGCGATCGACACGCACCGGCCGGTCCTGCAGCGGGCGCACGATGTCGTCGGCCGCATCCATCAGGCCGTACAGGTCGCAGCCGTGATGCCATCCCTGGCGCTCGGCAGCGGCAATGAACACCTCGAGCGGCGCATTGCCCGCGCCCGCCCCCATCCCGGCCAGACTCGCGTCGATGCGGTCGCATCCCTCCTCGACCGCCACCAGCGAGTTCGCGACACCCAGGCTCAGGTTGTGGTGCGCATGCATGCCCGTCTGTGTCTCGGGCTTCAACGCCTCCTTGAACGCGCGGAAGCGGTCGCGGATATCGTTCATGCCAAGTGCGCCGCCGGAATCGACCACATACACGCAGGTCGCGCCGTAGCTCTCCATCAGCTTCGCCTGTTCCGCGAGCTTTTGCGGCGTCGTCATGTGGCTCATCATCAGGAAACCGACCGGATCCATGCCGATCTCGCGGGCGTATTCCAGATGCTGCCGCGACACGTCCGCTTCGGTACAGTGCGTCGCCACGCGCACCACGCGCGCGCCGGCATCGTACGCGTTACGCAGATCGTGGATCGTCCCGATGCCGGGAATCAGCAGCGTGGCGATTTTCGCGTGCGTCACGCTCGCAGCCGCGGCTTCGATCCATTCGACGTCGGAGTGCGCGCCGAAACCATAGTTGAAACTCGAGCCCTCGATGCCGTCGCCGTGCGCGACCTCGATGCTGTCGACCCCCGCGCGATCCAGCGCGGCCGCGATCGCCTTCACGTTCGCGATGCTGTACTGATGGCGGATCGCATGACTTCCGTCGCGCAAGGTCACATCGGAAATATAGAGCTTCTTGCGTGCGTCGTTCATCACACTGCCTCCTTGTGACCGCGCGCAATGCCCGCGGCCATTCTTCTGCGCGCCATCATGTCGCCGCATGCGAGTGCGGCCGAAGTCATGATGTCGAGGTTGCCGGCATACGACGGCAGGTAGTGCGCCGCGCCCTCGACCTCGAGGAACACCGACGTCTTCAATCCGTGCTTCAGCCCGACGCCCGGCACGTTGAGCGGCTTGTCGGCCGGGATCACGTCGAACTGGACCTTCTGCTTGAGCCGATAGCCAGGCACGTACGCCTGCACGCTCGCGACCATCTGCGCGATGCTGTCCTCGATCTTGCCCTGATCGGCAGGATCGGACAGCGCGAACACCGTGTCGCGCATGATCAGCGGCGGCTCGGCAGGATTGAGGATGATGATCGCCTTGCCGCGCGACGCGCCGCCGAGCTGCTCGATCGCCTTGCGCGTCGTCTCGGTGAATTCGTCGATGTTCGCGCGCGTGCCGGGCCCCGCCGACTTGCTCGATATCGATGCGACGATTTCCGCGTAATGCACCTTCGTCACGCGCGATATCGCGGCGACCATCGGGATCGTCGCCTGGCCGCCGCACGTCACCATGTTCATGTTCGGCGCATTTTCCGATTCCAGGTTGATGGCCGGAATCACATACGGGCCGATCGCGGCCGGCGTCAGGTCGATCACCTGCACACCATGCGCCTGCAACACATCGTTGTGCCGCTTGTGCGCGCCGGCCGACGTCGCGTCGAACACAATGTCGATCTCCTTGAACACGTCGAGCGCCAGCAACCCGTCGATACCGTCCGACGAGATCGCGACACCCATGCGCTGCGCGCGCGCGAGGCCGTCCGACTTCGGATCGACGCCGATCATCGCGCCCATTTCGATGTGCGTGCCGTGACGCATCACCTTGATCATCAGGTCCGTGCCGATATTTCCCGGCCCGATGATCGCTACTTTCGCTTTTGACTTCACCGTCCACTCCGATCGTTCAAACTCGTTTCATTCGCCGTGTCGCATCCGGTTCGCCCGAACACGCCGACTCCCCGCATGTCATGCCTCTGCGTCGTCGAAACTCGCGCGCACCGCGCCCAGCCCCTGGATCTGCGCTTCGAACACATCACCCGGCCGCACGTTCACCATCGGGCCGAGCGCGCCGGACAACACGACATCGCCGGCCCGCAGCGGCACGCCACGCGCCGCCATCGTCCTGGCCAGCCAGACGAGCGCATTGACCGGATGCCCCATGCATGCCGCCCCGACGCCGAGCGAGACGACTTCCCCGCGCCGCTCCGTCACCATGCCGCACAACCGGAGATCCACGTCCGACAGCTTGACCGGACGATTCCCCAGCACGAACGCGGACGACGATGCGTTGTCGGCGATCGTGTCGACGATGCCGATCTCCCAGTCGCGGATCCGGCTGCCGACGATCTCGAGCGCCGGCAGCACGTATTCGATTGCATGCAACAGATCGAGATGCCCCGGGTTGTCGCACGCGATGTCCCGCCCCATCACAAACGCAACTTCCGCCTCGATCTTCGGCTGGCTCAACGCGCTCCACGGCACGGTTTCCTGGTCGCCGTAGGCCATGTCGTCGAGCAGCACGCCGAAATCGGGCTGGTCGACGCCCAGCTGCTTCTGCACCGCTGCCGACGTCAGGCCGATCTTGCAGCCGACCCGCCGGCTGCCCGCGCTGATCCGTCGTTGAATATTGAGCTGCTGTATCGCATACGCATCGTCGATGTTCAGCGCCGCGTTCGCCCGGTGCAGCGGCTCGATGAAATCGCCGGTGCTTTCGGCCCGACGGAGCCGGTCCGCCACGTGTTGAATCTGATCCACATTCATTTGAAAAGCCCCTCGATGGAACGGCAGGCGGGTATTGCCCGCCTGCCGCTTGTGCGGCCCCATCGCCGCACGTGCGTCGACTACTTCGCTTGCCCGAGGAATCCGCTGACGATGCGGTAGGTCTCGATGCGCTTCTCGACCTGCGGGATGTGTCCGCAATCGTCGATGATCTCGACTTCGCTGTCGGCGATCAGGCGCTGGAACTCCGCCGCATAGCCGGACGACACGAGCTTGTCGTCGCGGCCCCAGATGATCTTGGTCGGGATCCGGATCCGGTGCAGCCGTTTCGCGAGGCCACGATCCGGAATCGGCCACACGAAGGAGCCGGTGCAGCCCAGCGTCCAGATCCGCGCGGCCAGCGTTTTTACGAAGGATTCCTGATCGGTCGGCATCGCGAGAAACGCGCGTGCGGCTTCGCTGTCCGGATCCGCAAAGAGCAGCGACGGCATCTGCTCGGCGGGCACCGAATTCCAGTGCACGACCGGCATGTCGTCCCGCCACAGGCCGATCGGGTCCAGCAGCACGGCCCGGCGGAACAACGTGGGGAACGTCGACGCGAGCTCGGCTGCCAGCATGCCGCCGAAGCTTTGCCCGATGACGATCGGCCGTTCGATGCCGAGCTGGCGGATCGCTTCTTCATAGGCCAGCACGACGTCGTGAAGATCGTCGAACTGCCGCACCGCGTAAGGGTCGTCCGCACTGGTTCCCGGAAACTCGATCGCGAAAATGCGATGCGTGCCCGCGAGGTCCATCAGGAAGTCGTCGATCACGAGGCCGGCCGCCGGATGAAGATAGACGACATCCGCACCCGTGCCGAAAACCTTGACGCGAAGCGTGACTTTGCCGCCCCACACCGGCACCTTGCGCTCCTCGAGCGGAACGCTGACGGCAGCCTGGTTCGGGGATTCGATCGTTTCGGTGTTCATGCCTGTGTCTCCGCGAGTTGTTGTTGGCGAGCATCGAGCGGAACGCCGCCCAGCCGCTCCGGCCACCAGTGATGCTGATGCCCCTTGTCGCTCCACAGCTTCTTGAGGTCCGGCATCACGTATTTGGTAAACATGTCGATGTTGTACTGCGCGAGCTCCTTCGGCATCGAGCCGAACTGCAGCATCGCGTGCAGGTTGCCGATGCCGAATTCGCGTGCATATTCGACGAGCTGCTCGCGCACCGTGCTGATCCCGCCGGCGACGACCGCACCCGATTCGAGGAGATCCCGGTAGGTCGCCGTCTTCATCCGGTCGTACATGCCGAAATCCTTCGGATCGCGGAAGATGAATTCGAGCCCGCGGATGTCGATGCCGCCCGGCAGTGCCAGCCGGTGCATCCCGATGCCGCCGAGCGCCTTGCGGAAGAAGTATTCCGCATGCCGTGCGTACAGCCGCTCGGCTTCGGCATCCGTTTCGGCAACCGCGATCGACTGCATGAAGCCGATCCGGTACGGGTTCGGTGCCTTGCCCGCTTCCTGTTCGATCTCGCGGAACCGGTCGAAAATGCGCTTGCCGGTGGCTTTCGCGCCGAACCAGCCGAAGTAATTGAATCCGTAGTCGCGATCGACGATGAACTTCATCGTGTTCGGGTTGCCGATCGCCGTGATCCAGACCGGCGGATGCGGCGCGTTCTGGATCGGACGCGGCCAGATGTTCACGTCCGGGTGCTGGGAGAACTTGCCGTTCCACGCGAACGGCTTCGGCGCCTTCCACGCCTTCAGGATGAGTTCGAGGTTTTCATCGAAGCGCGCGCGCGTCTGCAGCGGCGACACGCCGTTGTTCACGTTCGCGTCGTACGCCAGGCCGATCGGAAAACCGCAGATGAGACGCCCCCCCGACATGCAGTCGAGCATCGCCTGCTCTTCGGCCACCCGCAGCGGCTCCAGCGTCTTGCCGAGCGAGCGCCCGATCGGATAGATCGCGGTCTCGATGCCTTCGACTTCGGTCATGTAGGCCAGCACGGCCTCGAACAGATCCGGGTTCGGCATCATGTCGTACGAGCTTTGCCCGTGCTCGGTGATCGCGAGCCCGTCGAAGCCGGCGCGCGCCGCATACATCATCTCGTCAAGCGCATCGCGATAGGCGCCCCGGATGCCTTGCGGCGTCGTGAGCCCATAGGGCGTCGTGACGACCGATTCGTGTTTCGTTTCGAAATCGGCCGGCAAGTCCCGATACGGAACCTGTTGGAAGTAGTTGATCTTCATGTGTCACCTCTCATGTTTGCCTGGTGAGGCGTTTTTTGCCGAAACCTTCAAGCTGCCGCGTGAAAGCATCACGACGTCAGGAAATTCCGGACCAGTTGATTGAACTTCGCGGCCTTCTCGATCTGCACCCAATGCCCGCATTCGGAGAACATGTGCAGCTCCGCATGCGGAATCAGCTGGAACAGCCGCTCGCTGGTCCGGGTCGGAATCACCTTGTCTTCCCGCCCGTGCACGATCAGCGTCGGCTGGCGGATGGCCGACAGTTTTTCGTCCGGCACGGCCAGCGCGTCGATGCCTTGCTGGCGGGGCGCCGGGAACATCCGGCCGAAAGTCTCCTGATACCCGGGCCGGATGCTGGCCTCGTAACGCGAATCGGCAAGCGCGTCGGTCAGCATCCCGTGGTTGTAGGCGAACGTGTGCAGGAGATTCCGCATGTTCTCTTTCGACGGCTCGTACCCCCACACCGCATCGAGCCCGGGCGTCAGTTCGAACGGCACGCCGACACTTCCCATCAACACGATCTTGCCGACCCGCTCGGGGAAGGTCGTCGCCAGCGTCAGCGCGAGCGCGCCGCCGAACGAGTTGCCGATCACGTCCACCTCGGTCAGCCCCAGCGCATCGAGAAAGCCGACGAGATGCTCGAGCCAGAGCCGCTTGCCATACGTCGCGCCATCCGGGCGCTCGGTGTAACCGAAGCCCACGATGTCCGGCGCGATCGGCCGGCAGAACTCCGCCAGCGCGGGCAGCGTCTGCCGCCAGTTCGCCCACGCGGTGACGCCCGGCCCGGAGCCGTGGATCAGCAGCACCGGCCGCCCGCTTCCTTCGTCGTGGTAGTTCGTGGTGATGCCGTCCGCACGAATCGAGCGCCCGATTTCGGGGTCGTTCCGGGTCGCTGCTGTCTCGTTCATCTCGTTGTTCCTTGAATGCAATTGCCCTGCCAACCTGCTGTAAATCCGCTGCCTCGCGGTCGCGCCGGATGACGCGACCGGCCGCGCAGGTCAGGTGTAGACCTCGATGAAATCCGGTCTCGGTTCGCCCTGGTGATAGAAAATGCCGCGCCAGATGTCCTCCGCGTGCCAGGTGATGGGCGGCATGTCGGGTTGCGCGTAGTAGCCGAGCCCCGCGAACATCTCGTTGCGATTGCCCGACGGATCGAAGAAGTAGGTCGTCTGCCCACGGGTAATGCCGTGGCGCTGCGGCGTGACGTCGATCTTCACCTGATGCTTGCCGAGCACATCGGCCGCGCGCAGCACGTCGTGCCAGCTGTCGAGGTAGAACGCCACGTGATGCAGGCCGGCAACCGGGCCGCCGGCCATGGCCAGATCGTGAGGCTTGCAGCCCCGGAACAGCCACACGGCGGCCTGCACCGAGTGATCGGGCCCGGCGAGCACCTGCTCGGCCAGATGGAAATCGAGCGCCTCGCCGAGGAAGCGCGTGTTCTCCTCGACGGTGTTGATGCCAGCCTCCGGGTCGACCGGGCACATCAGCATCACGTGATCGAGCCAATGCACCGCCGCGCCTTCGAGGCCATCGGGCCAGGGCTCCGGATTCAGCGTGCCGACACTCTTGCCGCGAAATTCCTTGTCCGCGTACAGGTACATCAGATGCCCGCTGGGCAGCGTGAAGCCGATGGAGCGCCCGCACCGCTCGAGATGTCCCGCCGCATGCTCGGTCGCCCGAACGCCGGCTGCCTCGACTCTCGCCGCCAGCGTGTCGAGATCGGCCTCCTTCTCGACCTTGTACGCGATGTGCTCGACGCCGGACCGATCCGCCTGCGTCAGCGAAACGGAATAGAGATCCCACTCGTCCCATCCCTTCAGATAGACCGTGCCGCGCGCGTCGACATGGCTTTTCTGCAGGCCCAGCACCGTCACGTAATGATGCAGCGCCCGATCGAGGTCGAGCACTCGCAGGGCCACGTGACCGATTCTCATCACACCCATCATCCCCTCCTTCATGATTTTGGATAACTAACTGCTTTTGATCGTGCAGCGTTCCTTCGATTTTCCGAGCAACTCGACGACCAGGTTCGACAGCGGGTAGATCCGGCACGCCAGCACGTCGCTGCCTTCACCGGCCGTCGGGCTGACGTGCGCCCGGCTCATCGGGCCGGACGCATAGCTGCCATGCAGCACCCTGATCTTGCAGATGCCGCATCCACCGCCGTGGCAACCCGACCGGATCGACTTCGTTCCCGCGCCGATGGCCGCCTGCAGCACCGGCTGATTGCCGTGGCAGTTGAACCGCTCCGCCGTATCGACGATGTAGACCTGGCAGACCGCCCCGTTCCAGGCTTCGTCGCTGCCCGGTTCGGTCCGATCGACCTGATTCCACCGAATCGGGATGCGTATGGTCCCGACACCCTCCTCGTTGATGCCGATCCGATGCAATTGCTCCATCAATCGTGCAAAGCGCTGCCCCCCGCTCGACCCGGCGCGCAGGCATTCCGACTTCAGCCAGGCCAGCGAGATCGATGCGAAATCCGCGTCGACGCCAACCGCGACACCGTCCAGCACCGCGCGCACATGCTGCAACTCGGTACGCGGCTGGTGCACGAGGAGCGCCAGCCGACTGACGTCCAACCCGTCCGAGACCCTGATCCGCCATTGCCTGTCCACCACGACGTACATCGCTGCCCCCTCTATCTCGTCAGATGCCACCCCGGCCGGATTCGAATCTCGTCGACCCATAAACTGATGATGTCATCAGTTATGATTTAACGATCACATTTGCGAAGAGTCAAATGGGGTTTTCCCCAGCCACGTTTACCTGCGCCGGCAGTTGAAACTGATGAAATCATCATCTATGATTTTTTCATCACTCTGCGGAGCTGGCCAGCAGGGTGCAATCGAACTCAAGGAGACAAGTCATGGTGATGCCAACGGAATTTCGGGATGCAATGTCGCGGCTGGGTGCGGCCGTCAATGTCGTGACGACGAATGGCCTCGCCGGCCTGGGCGGCTTTACCGCGTCGGCGGTATGCAGCGTCACGGACAGCCCGCCCACACTGCTCGTCTGCATGAATCAGAGCAGCCACCAGTACGACCGCTTCGAGGCCAACGGCGTGCTGTGCGTGAACGTGCTCGGTGCCGAGCAGGAACATGTCTCGCGGCTGTTCAGCGGGCAGACGCGTGCGTCGGTCGAGGACCGGTTCGCGCAGACCGATTACGCGTATCTGGAGACCGGTTCGCCGGTGCTGCCCGACAGCCTGGTGTGCTTCGACTGCAAGATCGACCGCATCGAGAAAGTCGGCACGCACGGCATCCTGTTCTGCCAGGTCGTCGGGATCGGGAACGGGTCTCAAGCGGGCGGCCTGCTGTATTTCGACCGCGCCTACCATCGGCTCACGAGCGTCAGGCCGGTCTAGTCGGCACCGCCGCCGCGCGTTGGATATCGACTCAAAGGGTGATACGCTTGTTCGGTTCCCGATATTGCTTTAGCGCACACCAGACGTTGTTCAGCAATGAAGCCGTTCTTGCCGCAGCGCCGGTGCGCCGGCATGGAAATCGTGTCCGTGCGCGGTTCTGCGGCAAGTTCTGAACGGCGCGCTTCGGCTAACCTGGCTTACGAGATGGATGATCGAACCAAACCACGCGCAGTGACGCGCACCAAGGCGGCCCCCAAGCCCGCTGCTCCCAAAACCTCGTCCGTCAGGAAGACGCGAACGAAAGCGCCTGCCAAAGCCCCCCTGCACAGCGACAGCGATGCGCCGATGCCGCGCGGCATGCGATCGCGCCTGGCGACGCGGAGCAAGCTCATCGAAGCGGCGCACACCCTGATGGCGGAAAAGGGCTTCGACCTCTGCACGATCGAAGAGATCACGAGGCTGGCCGATGTCGGTTTCGGCTCCTTCTACAACCACTTCGAGTCGAAGGACGAGATCGCCAAGGCGGTATTCGCGCAGCGTGCATCGGAGATCGGCGTCATCACGGACGAAATCTCGGCGCGCGAGACGGACCGGGCCGTCGCGATCAGTCACGTGCAGAAGATGTTCCTGACCAAGGCGGTCCATGATCCCGTGTGGGGGCGCTTCATCGTGCGCGCGCAGGATTCGCATCGGCAGATGAACGAGACGTTCGTGGTTCGTGCGTCGAAAGACATCGGCGACGGCACCGAGCAAAAGCGGTTCTCGATTCAATACATCGACACCGCGGCAGACATCACGATTGCCGCATTGATCAGTGCGATGACCCGGATTCTCGATGGCGGCCCGAGTGCGCAGATCACCGCCGAAACGGTCGAATGCCTGATGCGGCTCTACGGCGTCGCACCGGACGAGGCCCGCCGCCTTGCCGAAATGCCGCTGCCGGATTACGTCACCGACTTCTTCAAGTAACGCCGGCGCTGCCGTTGCAGGTCCGTCGGCAGCGTCGAACGAGTTCGGCATCGCCCCCGTCGAACCACCGCGAGATGGCCATGTCTGGCTGCGTGCCGCCGGGTACGCAACCGCGTCGCCGTTGCAACGCACCCGGCCGTGAGGGGCGAGCCGTTCTGCGCCAGGACATCCACCGCGCCGCCAACGAAGCGTTTCCCGCTTTCGATCTTCCAGACGTCCCATAGCAAAACGGGCGCGATGAGTTATCACGCCCCGCTGCTTCATCGACTTTCCCAAGCTGGCCTGCCCCCACCGGGGCCCCGCATCACGACCGCGAACAGGATTCGCCGACGACGCGGGCAGTCTCAAGCCCACGCTCCAGCGGCCCCTCGAGCCGCACCCGCTCAAAGCCGCTGCGACCCGCCCGACAGAAGGCCCGCGGCCACACTTGTACGATCGAAAAGAAAATAAGGACGTTGAAGCATGGATCGTTCGGCCGTCAGTGAATATCGTTGACAGCCTTGGCCGCGTGCGTCCGCGCACGCCACGCCGCTCGTCAATGCCCCGGAATCATTCGACAAGACCGCGCCCGCCGGCACACGGGATCGTCCTATCGCGCCCATCGGCACGCACCTGGACCTAGACCTGGACCGGCAGGCCCGGCCCAAGGCCGCACCACGCAGGCACGCGGCCGCTTCCGGAGCACCCTCCGATTCCGTCTTGCCCCCGTCGCAAGACAGATCCAACACCTACTTTCAAGGGATCGAAATGAACAAGATCTGGTTCATCACCGGCGCATCGTCCGGTTTCGGCAAAGCGCTCGCCGAATTGGTACTGGCCGCCGGCGACTGCGCGGTGCTGACCGCCCGCCGCCTGGAGTCGCTGCAGGACATCGCCGCCCCTCACGGCGAGCGCGCGCTGGCGCTGCAACTGGACGTGACCGACGCCGCCGCACGCGCCGCCGCGCTCAAGGCCGCGAACGAGAAATTCGGGCGCATCGACGTGCTGGCCAATATCGCAGGCGCAGGCTCGTACGGCGCGCTCGAGGAATTCACGTCCGCCCAGATTCGCGCCCAGATGGAACTGAACTTCTTCGCGGCCGCGGAGTTGTCGCGCGAAGTACTGCCGCAGATGCGCGCGCGGCAGTCGGGCCATATCCTCAACCTGACCAGCATTGCCGGCCTGGTCGCGTTTCCCGGCAGCGGCCTGTACAACGCATCCAAGTTTGCGCTGGAAGGCTTCACGGAGGCGCTGCACCACGAGGTCAAGCCGTTCGGCATCCGCGTGACGCTGGTCGAGCCGGGCGCGTTCCGCACCGGCTTCGCGGGCAACGCGGCGATGAAGGCCGAACAGCGAATCGCCGCCTACGCGCCGCTGGATGCCGGCATGGACGAGTACTACACCACGCAGAACGGCCAGCAGATGGGCGACCCGGTCAAGGGCATGCAGGTGGTCGTCGACATGGTGGCGTGCGACACCGCGCCGGTTCGCCTGATGCTGGGCGAGGATGCTTACCAGCTGTGGGACGGCGCCGTCGCGTCGCGCAACCGCGATCTCGGCGTATGGCGCACACGTGGCGAGGACACGGCCATTCCCGGCGCCGTGAAGAACACCGCGCAGGCGCTCTGAGCGCGTTGAACCCTGCCCGGTCGATGCGCGGATGCGGGCGCCGGTCATCCTGACGAAAAAGGGGCCGGTCGACCCGATCGACCGGCCCCTCTTCCTTCCCGCTACAACCGCGTTACAGCCGGATTTCCTCCAGTTCGGCACCGTCGAATGCGGTGTCTTCGCCACTTGCCCGCCAGCTGTCGATGTCCTGAATCCGCTTGGCGATGGTCGCATCCCAGATCGAAAACGCATCCCGGCCCAGCATCAGGCGCACCGGCGGTGCGTCGCTTGCGACAACTTCCAGCATGCGCCGCGCGGCCTTGGCAGGGTCCCCCATCTGCTTGCCGGCGGAGTGTTCGAGATAGGCTTCGAACGGCTCGACCACGGGCCGGTAAGCATCGATGCGCTGCACGGGCCGCATGTTGACGTCGCCCGCGAACTCGGTGCGGAACGCGCCGGGCTCGACCAGCGTGACGTGAATGCCGAGCGGTCGAGCCTCGATGGCCAGTGCCTCGGTCCAGCCCTCGATCGCGAATTTCGCTGCGCAGTACGGGCCCGCGGCATTCATCGACACCAGCCCCGCGATGCTGCTCACGGTGAGCACATGGCCCGAACCCTGCGCGCGCATCTGCGGCAGCACCGCGCGGGTCATCTCGGCAGCAGCGAAGAAATTCAGCTCCATCTGCTCACGCAACTGATCGAGACTGAACTCCTCGCAGGCGCCGGCCACCCCTCGCCCGGCGACGTTGGCCAGTACGTCGATGCGACCGAAGCGCGCGAGCGTGTCGGCCACGGCCTTGTCGCGCGCCGCGGCATCGGTCACGTCCACGGCCAGCGGGAGCACGCGGTCTTCATGATCCTGTGCGATGGCTTGCAGCCGATCCAGGCGACGGGCGGTGATGGCAATGCTGTCGCCATTGGCGATGACGGCCTCGGCCAGCGCCTTGCCGAAGCCCGACGATGCACCCGTGACCAACCAGACTTTTGGATTCTTGCTCATATCGATTCCTTTGCAATCTTGATTCAATGAATGGGGACGCTCACGCTCAAGCGCCGCCGATCGGCGTCAATTGCGCGTCATCGTAGGCCGTGGCCTCGCCCTTCTCGCGCCAGGCGGAAATATCGGCATCGCGCGCGGCCGCCGTCTTTTCCCAGAGCTGATACGCGTCAGCACCGAGCATCAGTCTCAGCGGCGGCGTATCGCTGTTGACCGCTTCGATCATCAGGCGCGCGGCCTTGTCCGGGTCTCCCGGCTGCCGGCCGCTCTCGCTCTCGAGGAACTGCAGAATCGGCTCGACCGTCGGTCGGTATGCGTCGATGGTCTGGCCCGGCCGCATGATCGCCGCGCCGTTGAATTCCGTCCGGAAACCACCCGGCTCGACAATCGTCACGCGGATGCCCAGCGGCCCGACCTCCTGATGCAGCGTCTCGCTCCATCCTTCGAGCGCGAACTTCGCCGCGCAATAGAGCGCGCAGGCCGGAATGGGCGCGAGACCCGCAATGCTGGTCAGGTTGAGGATGTGTCCGTTGCCCCGTGCGCGCATATGGGGCAACACTTCCCGCGTCAGCTCGACGGGGGCGATGAAGTTGAGCTCCAGTTGTTCGCGAAGCTGCTCGCCCGAAAATTCTTCCGCCGCCCCGCACGATCCCCGGCCCGCGATATTCGCGAGCACGTCGACACGCCCGAAGCGCTCCAGCGCCGCACGCACGGCCCGCTGTCGCGCGTCGGCGTTCGTCACGTCCATCGATACCGCCAGCGCACGATCGCCATGCCGGCCGACGATCGCGTCGAGCGCATCGCCCCGGCGAGCCGCCAGCACGGCGTTGTCGCCGGCGGCCAGCACCGCTTCCGCCAGCGCCCGCCCGAATCCCGACGATGCGCCGGTAATGAACCACACCTTGCTCATGAACCTTCTCCTTGCCGTGTCCGCCCACCATCGGGCTGAAGGAGCGTGCAACGACTGCCGAATGCCAATCCGGGCCGCAAGCCCGGCGCTCCAGGGACATGAAGGAGATCGGCACGCCGCCTCCTTCGATGCCCTCAAGATTAGCGGTTGAACCTTGGACACTCCATACGATAAAGTCTGTCATTCTTTGTAGATCGTCCAGGACGCCCCGATGGATCCCTTGTCAGACGTACTCACGCTCCTGAAGCCGCGCAGCCAGTTCTACGCATCGCTCGATGCGGCGGGAGACTGGTCCTTTTCGTTTCCGGCCAACCCGGGCATCAAGTTCACCGCCGTGGTGCGCGGCAGCTGCTGGGGCATCGTCGACGACCTTGCCGAACCCGTCCGGTTCAACCCGGGCGACTGCTTCCTGCTGAACAGCGGCCGTCGTTTCGTGCTCTCGTCCGATCCCGCGTTGCCGCCCGCCGACTGCCAGCCGGTCATGGATGCCGCGGCCCGCGATGGCGTGGCGGTCTGGAACGGCGGCGGCGAGGTGCTGCTGATCAGTGGCCGCTTCGACGTTTCCGCGAGCCACGCCGCGCCGTTGTTCGACACGCTGCCGGCGATCGTCAACGTCCCGAGCGCAACGGGTCATGCGGAAGTGCTGCGCTGGTCGCTGGAGCAGCTTGCCGAGGAAGTCCGCCAGGAGCGGCCGGGTTCCGCGCTGATGGCAACGCACCTGGTTCACTGCATGCTGGTGCAGGTCCTGCGGCTCCACCTGGAAACCTCGACCAACCTGTCTCCGGGCTGGTTCCTGGCGCTGTCGGACCGGCAGATCGGTGCGGCCATTCGGGCGATCCATGCCGATCCGGCCCATCCCTGGACGCTGGCGGAACTGGCGAAGATCGCCGGCATGTCGCGGTCGGGCTTCGCGCAACGGTTCAAGGAGCTGGAAGGCGGTACGGCCATCGGCTATGTGACGCGATGGCGCATGATGACGGCCGCGAATCTCCTGCGCGACGGCGAGCAGAGCGTCTCGTCGATCGCCTTCTCGCTCGGCTACGAATCCGAAAGCGCGTTCAGCACGGCGTTCAAGAGGACGATGTCCTGTTCGCCGCTGCAGTACCGGCGCCAGTCCACGCCGTCCGAAGAACATCGGGACGTGGCGGGTGCGCTGTCGGCCCAGTCGTACGACACGTAACGCAGTCGCGCCCCGCGGCTGCGCTGCGCGCCGACATCCACGACCACCGTGGCGATCGCGATTCGGCAATCCGGTTCCATCGCCCGGAACAAATCGACTGCGACATGCAGCGATTCGGGCTCGTCGAAGCGACAATTCTAAAAATGCGAATTTACGGGGCGACTCGATGCGGATACGCTGCACAAGCACTCGATTGCCCCGGGACGTAACGCGATATCCGTGTTCGCACCCTGCGCGACCACCGTCCAGTCCACTGCAAGACTGACCTTGCGTGGCTGAGCCACTCACTGGCTCACGACGCACACGGGCCGTTACCTGCGGCAATTTCCTCGAGTCGCTCAGCTTTCTCGATAAGTAGTCCTGCATGAAAAACGGATTCAAGAACAACATTTCCAGGAGACTTGAATGAATCGAATGCTCGGAAAAACCGTGATTATCACCGGCGCTGCCAGCGGCATGGGCGCCGCCAGCGCACGCCGCCTCGCGCTCGAAGGTGCGAAGGTCCTGGTCACGGATCTCCGCGAGGATGGCGCCGCGCAGGTTGCGGCGGAGATTCGGAAGCAGGGCCTGACCGCAGATCACGCCCTGCTGGACGTCACGCAGGAAGGCGATTGGCAGGCGGCCGTCGACAAGACGCTGACGCAATGGGGGCAAGTGAACGTTCTCGTGAACAACGCGGGATTGCCCGGAACCCCGGAAACCTGGGACCAGGCCACCCTCGACGGGCTAAGCCAGTTGATCGCGCTGAACCTCAATGGCCAGTTCCTGGGCATCAAGGCCGTCCTGCCCCACATGAAGAAGGCGGGCGGTGGATCGATCGTGAACATGTCGTCGATCGCCGGGATGATCTGTTTCCCCAATCTGCATCCCGGCTACGGCGCATCGAAAGGGGCGAACCGCCTCCTGTCGAAAGGTGCGGCCGTCGATCTTGCCGCGTTCGGCATTCGTGTGAACTCGGTGCACCCGGGCCTGATCCATACCCCGCAGAGCGCGTATCTGTTCGAGGATCCCGAAATCGTCAAGGCCGTGCTGTCCAAGATCCCGCTGTCCCGCCCGGGCAAGCCGGAGGAAGTCGCGAACGTCGTGCTCTTCCTTGCGAGCGACGAGTCGTCCTACGTGACGGGTGCGGAACTGGTCGTCGACGGCGGTTACACGACGCTCTGACGTCGCGGGCGGCCGACCTCTGCGCGTAGGCATGCCGGCCGCTCTTTTCGATTCGATTTCCCGATTCCCCTGATACGCCGGCGTCACGCGCACAAGGAAGTGTCGATGAAGGCCAAGCGCCCATAGCCGCTGGCCGGCACATCCATTCCGCTCGACCTTCCGCGGCAACCCAGCCTAACAGAAGGTAGGTTAAAATCGCCCCTGCGGCACGAAGCTCCGCACCGGTCGCGATATCGATTCGTCACCGTCGCTTCGCCCTCCGCCACGCCGCGGTCGCATACGCACCGCGATCGCCGTTCCCCCAACCATCGATGCCCGTTCAACGCAACGCACACCCGCCCTGCCCCGAAGGAAATGACGAAATGAAGCTGCCTCCTCCCCAACCACGACAGATGTTGCACGAGCGGCGCGTCATTACCCGCGGTTTTCTACGCGACGACGGCCTGTGGGACATCGAAGGAGAGATCGTCGACGAGAAGGGTTACGACAGTGTGGATCGCGAACGCGGCACGCTGCCCGCCGGCACGCCGTATCACAACATGTGTGCAAGACTGACCGTCGACAACGACCTGAAGATTCACGAAGTGGCGACGTCGATGCCCGCGACGCCATTCGCGTATTGCCCGGGCGCGAACGATCCCACGCAGGGCCTCGTCGGAAAATCGCTGACGCGCGGCTTCCGGCGTGCCGTCGACGACACCCTCGGCGGCGTGCGGAGTTGCACGCACCTGAGAGACCTGATCCTGTCGATGGCGACGACCGCCTACCAGACGATCTTCGCGTATCAGTCGCAGTTCTCGCCCGACCAGGTCGACACGACGTTCGGCAACGACGCGCCGCCGTTTTTCATCAACCGTTGCCGGACGTGGGCGGAATCGACACCGGTGGTCGCCCAGTACTATCCGAAGTACTACCGCAAGCCCTGACCGATACATGCGCGGTGGCGAATCCGTTCGACGCGCCTGCGCCGATCGATTCGCCGTGCGGTGGTACGGGCCTATGGCCCGCCAGACAAGAACGGGATGCCTAGTTGGGTTCCAGGTAATGCCCCACCGCGCCATACAGGTCCAAGTACCAGATGACCAGGTCGCGAAAACAGCCGATTCCGAAACGCTGATAGAAGCGGCGCCGATAGCACACGACCGTATCCGCACTGATGCCCAGGTCCAGTGCGATGCGTTCCGTCGACAGGCCGTAGAGCATGCGCGCGGCCACCTGGCCCTCCCGCTTCGAAAAATTCTCGCGACACAACGACAGACACCTTTCGATGACGGGCAGCGACGTCAGCGCCCTGGACATCGCCTGCTTCTCCAGTTGCAACGCGTAATGCCGCGCCACCATCGGAAAGGCCATCTCGCCAAGCAGGCGCAACCGATACTCCTCGTCCGCCGTGAAGCATCCGCGTGCCCGTGACCGGATGCCAGCCAGATAGAGCCTCCCGGAAGGACTGTCGCCGATGGCGATGACCCGCTCGCCCACGTCGACGAACTCGTAGAAATCCCGCATTTCCTGGCTCTTGGTGCGTACGGTATCGAAGCGAAACACGGCCGGGCCATGCTCGATGTCATGGTCGTAGCGGGTAAATTCGGAATCGAAGCGCCACACCTTCTGATCGATATAGCGTTCGCTCTGCTGCTCGGCTCTTCCGGTGCCGCTCGCGCAAATGGATGCAACGATCTGCGGTTCGTCGACCGTGCCGCGAAAGATATGCACCTGGTCGACACCCAGCGCCTCGACCAGCAGCCGCGTCACCTCGACTTCGAATGTCGGACGCCCGAACGAAGCCAGCAGGCTGTCCCACTGGAAGCCGCTGCTCCATCGCCAGTCCGTCGCCATCGATGAAGCAGGCGACCTTTCTACCTTGGTACGCACGTCTGTCTCCATGAGTCATTCGAATGCTGTCTTTGCGAAAAGAATAGCATTCCGGCGCGCCCGCCGAGGCGTCACGTCGCGCGCTGTTTCACGATCGCCGCGCGTTCGCCGGGACATCAGGCAGGCAAGTTGCACCGTATCCGGCTCGACGAAGCCGGTCACGCAGCGGCAATACGAACGACGACCTAGGGTAATTGCGCCCCCTCGGCAGGTAGCAGACATGCGCTGCCCCACCCGATAGCCTTCTCCTGTCCATTCCGGATTACCAAAACCGATCGATCGACGATCGGCAAACTTCGCTGCGCATCAGGAGAAAACCATGGCATTCACCCATCGCCGCATCGTCACGGGCCTCGACAACGAAGGCAAGTCCTGCGTGGTTTCCGACAAGACGCTGAACCAGATTCCCGAATGCCAGGGCGTGCCGGCCGTGATCTGGAAAACGGACGGCTATCCGGTCAGCAACGTCGGCAACGACGAGGCGGCGGCACCGTTCGGCACGGACACCTTTACCAGCTCGACGTTCTTCCTGCTGTTTTCCCCGTCCTCGTCCGATGCGCCGTCGGCCTGGCATACGACCGACACGATCGATTATGTCGTTGTCCTGAGCGGCAAGGTTCTCCTCGAGCTCGAAACGGGCAGCGTGGAACTCAAGGCGGGCGACCTGATCGTCGATCGCGGCGTCAAGCACAGCTGGCGCGAAACCGGCGGCCAGCCGGCCACGCTGCTGGCCGCGGTCGTTCGCGCCGAACCGCTCGGCGAAGGTGCAAGCTTCGGCGACAACTTCGACCAGTACATCAAGAGCTGAGTGCGACGGGCGGAGAACCATCATGATCTGGGAAGGCCGAAACGACCGGCTGTACATCGGTGGAGAATGGGTCAAGCCGGACTCCACGCACTTCGTCGAGCTCGTTTCCCCGTTGACCGAAGAGAAGATGGCCAGCGTCATCTCCGCGTCGAAAGTGGATGCGGATGCCGCCGTGGCCGCTGCTCGCCGTGCATTCGACCATGGCCCATGGCCACGCATGTCGCTGCACCAGCGCATGGACGTGATGGCCCGGTTGCGCGAGTTGCTGATCGAGCACGAAAGCCTGATCGCGCACCTCGTCACCGAGGAGATGGGTTGCCCGATCTCGATCTCGCGATGGATGCAGGCAGGCGGGCCCATCAGCATGCTGGGCATGTTCCTGGAGGTGGCGCCGCACTATCCGTTTTCGCAGGTCCGCCGCACCGCGACAGGCAACGGCCTCGTGTTACGCGAACCCCTCGGCGTCGTTGCCGCTGTCGTGCCATGGAACGCGCCGCTGCAGATAGCGGTCCTGAAGCTCGCTCCTGCGCTGCTGGCCGGGAACACCGTGATCCTCAAGCCCGCGCCCGAAACGCCGCTCGACGCCTGTCTGCTGGCCGAACTCGCGGAGAAGGCCGGCCTGCCGAAGGGTGTACTGAACGTTCTCCCTGCCGACCGCGAGGTCAGCGAGTACCTCTGCCTGCATCCGGAGGTCGACAAGGTCTCGTTCACGGGTTCCAGCGCCGCCGGCCAGCGGCTCGGCGCATTGTGCGGAAACGACATCAAGCGCATCACGCTCGAACTGGGCGGCAAATCGCCCGCCATCGTGCTCGACGATGCCGATATCGGCAAGGCGGTGGAGTCGCTGCGGATGGGCTCGCTGCGCAACTCGGGCCAGGTGTGCAGCAACAAGACGCGCCTGCTCGTCTCGAAACACCGCAAGGACGAACTGATCGACGCATTCGTCGCGATGGTTCGCTCGATGCCGGTCGGCGATCCGTTCGATCCGCTCACCCAGATCGGGCCGCTCGTCAGTGCCCGCCAACGCGACCGGGTTGAAGGCTATATCGCGAAAGGCAAGCAGGAAGCGCGGCTCGTGCTCGGCGGCGGCCGGCCGAAGGGGCTCACGCGCGGCTGGTTCGTGGAGCCCACGATCTTCGCGGACGTCGACCCGGATGCGGTGATCGCGCAGGAAGAAATCTTCGGCCCGGTGATCTCGATCCTGTCCTTCGACAGCGACGACGATGCCGTGGCGATCGCCAACAACTCGGCCTACGGGCTGCACGGCGCCGTGTTCTCCGCCGACACCGAGCGGGCCGTGACCGTCGCAAGACGCGTCCGGACCGGTGCAATCGACATCAACGGCGCCAGCGCGGGCTATCACTCGCCGCTCGGCGGAAGGAAGAAGTCCGGGATCGGTCGCGAGGCCGGCATCGAAGGTTTCGACGGCTATGTCGAAATCAAGTCGATCGGCATACCGGTCAGTTATGCAGAACAACTGTCGAGCTGAAGCCGCCGTGGGAGATGACGCCCTTCCCGGGCACAAGGAAAACGCGCATGGAAATTTATGACTACATCGTCGTGGGTGCCGGCTCGGCGGGCTGCCCCGTTGCCAGCCGGCTGTCGGAAGATCCGCAGAACCGGGTGCTGCTGATCGAGGCCGGCGGGCCGGCCGACAATTTCTGGATTCGCTCGCCGGCGGGCATGGGGCGGCTGTTTCTGGAAAAGCGCTACAACTGGTCGTATTTCACCGAAGCCGGCCCGCAGATTCACGACCGCAAGATCTACTGGCCGCGCGGGCGCACGATGGGTGGCACCAGCGCCGTCAACGGCATGGTCTATATCCGCGGCAATCCGCTGGATTACGAACGCTGGAAAAGCCTCGGCAACGACGGATGGGGGTGGGACGACGTCCTGCCCTACTTCAAGCGTTCCGAATCCAATGCGCGGGGCGCCAGTGAACATCACGGCGCAGACGGCCCGCTGCGTGTGTCCGATCCCGTCACCCGCAGCCCCGCGATCGAGGATTTCATCCGCGCCGCCGACAGTATCGGCATTCCCCATATCAAGGACCTCAATGCGCCGCCGTACGAGGGCGTCGACTTTCAGCAGCATACGATCCGCGACGGCCGCCGCGAGACGTCCTTCAACGCCTTCATCGAGCCTCACCTGCAGCGCCGCAACCTGACGGTCCTCGGCAATGCGCGCGTCCTGCGCGTGGTGATGCAAGGCAACGTGGCGACCGGCATCGAGATCCTGCAAAACGGCGAGCGGCGAATCATCGAGGCTGCGCGGGAAATCGTGATCTCGGCAGGCTCGCTCAATTCGCCTCACCTGCTGATGCTGTCGGGCATCGGCGACGGCGCGAAACTGCAGGCCAAAGGCATCGACACGCGCGTGGACCTGCCGGGCGTGGGACAAAACCTCCAGGACCACTGGTTTGCGCCGATGATCTGGAAAGTCACGCCGGGAAGCTCGTATAACCAGCGCCTTTCCGGGCTGCGCAAATATGTCGAAGGCGCGCGCTATCTGCTGACGCGTACCGGCGTCCTGGCGATCTCCGCGTCGCAGGGCGCGGCCTTCGTGCGCAGCTCCGCGGATCTCGGGCAACCCGATCTGCAACTGGTGCTGCGGCCCCTGTCCTACACGTTCCACCCGAAGGGCGCGGTCATCGTCGACCGTTTCCCCGGCCTCAGTGCCGGCGTGGTGCTGCTCAATCCGGCGTCGCGCGGCTGGGTCGACCTCGCCTCTCCCGATCCGCTCACAGCGCCCGTGTTCCAGCCCAACTACCTGGCGGCACCGGACGACGCGATCCGCACGCTGCGCGGCGTGCGCCGGATGCGCGAAATCATGGCGGCTAAACCGATGGCCGAGCGCGTCGTCGAAGAGATTTCGCCGGGCCCCGGCGCCACCACCGATGAACGCCTGCTCGAGCATCTCAAGAGCATCGGCAACTGCGGCTGGCATCAGGTCGGAACCTGCAAGATGGGCGTGGATGCGATGGCGGTGGTCGACCCACGGCTACGCGTTCACGGCGTGCAGCGCTTGCGCGTCGCCGACGGCGCAATCATGCCGACGATCAACGCCGGCAACACCAACGCGCCCTGCATCATGATCGGCGAGAAAGCGGCCGCCATGATTCGTGAAGACGCACTACCTCGCCGAGAAACAAGCGGGACGCACACGCGTTAGTCCATTCGACGAATCGAACCGCGAACCCCGACATTCAGACAACCGCGCAATGCGAGCGAAACCGCGAAATACCTGACATGACCCTCTCCGAACAACTCATCCAGTTCTCCCGGAACCTCGACTTCGCCGATATCCCTGCCGACGCATTGGCCAACGCCAAGCTGCATGTGCTCGACACGATCGGCATCTGCCTCGCCGCATCGCAAGACGACACGGCGCAGGCGGTCAAGCGAGCCATGGCGCGAATCGGCACGCACCCGGAATCGTCGATCATCGGCGGCACGGAGAAGTTTTCCGCGGCCGCCGCCGCGCTGATCAATTCCAGCGCAGCCCACGGCCCCGACTTCGACGACACGCATCAAGGTTCGGTGATCCATATCAGTTCGGTGGTCGTGCCCGCGAGCCTCGCCGTCGCGGAATCGGTCGGCGCCAGCGGAAGGGATTTCCTCACTGCCGTCGTCGCCGGTTATGAAACGACGACGCGGCTCGGCATGGCCGCGCCCGGCGTCTTCCACATGAGGGGCTACCATGCGACGTCGCTGGTCGGGATCTTCGGCGCGGTGCTGATCGCCGGCAAGCTGAACGGCATGGACGCCGGCGTGCAATGCAATGCGCTGGGCATCGCGGGCAGCCAGGCGTCGGGCATTCTCGAGTGCCTGAACGCGAAGTCCTCGCTCAAGCAGATTCAGCCCGGCTGGGCGGCGTACAGCGGGATCATCGCGAGCATCCTGGCCGAGGAAGGCGTCACGGGCCCGAACACCGTGTTCGAGGGGCGATACGGCTTCTTCAATTCCTTCCTGCCGGAAGGCAACTACGACCTGAAAAAAGCCGTGGCCAATCTCGGGACCACGTGGGAAGTCAACGACATCGCGTACAAGCTGTACCCGTGCTGCCATCACACGCAGGCGTTTCTCGATTGCGTGAAGGAGATCCGCCAAGCGAATCCATTCGCGCTGGATGACATCGAGGAAATCGAATGCATCATTTCACCGATGCAGGCCGAGCTGCTTTGCCACCCGCGGGAAGATCGCTACGTGCCGAAAACGGCGTACACGGCCAAGTTCAGCCTGCCTTACGTCGTGTCGGTGATGCTGCACCGGGGCAAGGTCGGGCTCAGGGCGTTCAGCGACGAAACCATCAAGGACGACAGCATCCTGAAGCTGGCCCAAAGGCTGAAATTCACGGAGTCCGACGATACCGGTTACCCCGGTTCATTCCCCGGGTGGGTCAGGATCAAACTGAGGGATGCCCGGATCTTCGAGCATCGGATGGCGGCCAATCGCGGCGCACAGGCCAATCCGGCAAGCGAGGCCGAAATCATCGGCAAGTTCGAAGACAACGCGTCGATCGTGTTGCCTCGCGAGAAGGTCGATCAGCTCAAGGCGCTGGTGATGGATATCGAGCACGTGCCGGACGTGCGCGCACTCGCCGCGTGCACGTCGATCTGAGCGTGCTCAAATATCCGGATCGGGAATCCGCGCCGACTGGATCACGACCAGCGTGTCCCCCGCCTCGATCCGGCACGGCGGATCCTCGTAGAACGAAAAGATCTTCCCGCATCGATCGAGCCCGACGACGATCGCGCCCGGCACGACGTTCGTCATGCAGCCGACCTCTTGCGGCATCGCCTCGCGCTCCAGCAGCGTCGCACGGCCACGCGTCGACAGCATGTCGTTCACGAACGGCACGATATAGCGGCTATGCACGGCATCCGCGAGCAGCAGCGCGCCGATCTTCGTCGACGACACGATCACGTCGGCGCCCGCCTGCCGCAGTTGCCGCTGGTACAGGTTCTCCTGGATCCGCACGACGATCTTCGTATCGGGCGCGATGCTGCGCACCGACAACGTGAGCAGGATCGCGGTCGGATCGTCGGTCACCGAAATGATCACAGCCTTCGCTTCACGCACCTGCGCCTGCTGCAGCAGATCCTCGTGCGCGGGATCGCCGAGCAATCCCGCCACGCCGAGCGACGTCGCGGCCTCGATCGCCTGCTGCTGCGAATCGATCACGATGAGCGTCGCCGGATCGACGCCGCTCTCGAGCAGTTCGCGCACCGCGATCGAGCCGGACAGGCCATAACCGCATACGACGATGTGATCGGACAATTGCTTCTGCAGGCGTTTCATGCGGAATTCCTCGACGACGCGCTGGATCACGAACTGATACGCCGTGCCCAGGAAAATGAACCAGATGACGATGCGGATCGGCACGATGAAGAACGCATCAATGAGACGCGCCCGTGCGGTGACGGGCACGATGTCGCCGTAGCCGACCGTCGCGACCGTGACCATCGTGAAGTACACGAGATCGGCGACGGTCATCGGCGTGCTCTTGGTCGAATCGCGCAACCCGTCGCGATCGAGATACAGCACGAGGAACGCGAGCGTGCACAGCAGCACGACCGCGCCGATACGGAACAGCAGCGTGCGCCGCGGCGACGTCGCGGGACGCGTGAACAGCGTGCGCGCACGCGGCGCCTGCCACGGATTGCGGGCGCGACGCAGGCGTGAGCGCAACGAGCGGCGCTGGGCGGAGGGCGAAGCCAACGGGGAATCTCCTGAAGGATGCGGGCTCGATTCTACGATGGGTCGGCCGCGACCGGCCGACGTCATCGCGTCGATTCGTCCGTTACAGCATGCTGCGCGGCCGCACCATCGTGCCGTCGACGAAGCGCTGCGCGCGAAACGCCGACAGGTCGAGCGACGGCGCACCCGTGTCGATCCACTCGGCAAGCAGCCGCGCGACGATCGGCCCCATCGCGAAACCGTGGCCGCAGAACCCCGTCGCAATCGCGAGCCCGGACGGCGTGCCCGGCGCATCGATCACCGGAATGCCGTCGGGCAGCACGTCGATCAGGCCGGCCCAGGCCTCGACGATCTGCGCATCCTTCAGCGCGGGGAAGATCGCCTTGAGCTTCGCGAGCGCGCGCGGCGCATGCGCGCGATTCGGCTGCGGCTGCGGATCGCGCGGCTCGATCGGCCCGGTCGCACCGTTGATGCGGGCCAGCGCATCGCGCCACGCGGACCCGTTCACGTGCAGCCGAAATTTGTCGCGCTGCGACCAGAACTCCGGCCAGAACAGGCTCAACCCGCGCAGGTGGCCGAGCGTCAGGTCGACGTCGACCTGCATGTCGTCGGCGAGATTGATTGCACCGTTCTTGCGCTGCCGGATGCC
>NZ_JAAGPE010000014.1:0-239 GCF_017104605.1 Burkholderia sp. Ac-20384
GAAAAAAAAAAAACCCCCCCCCCCCCCCCCCCACCACCCCCTCCACTATATCTCACCATCACTCCCCCAACCCTCACTCTACCATTACACTCTGCCGCCACCCCACATCAACACGTCACCCTAATATACATTCACACACTCGTTACACCCACCACATCCCTTTGTCCCAACCACTCCAATACATTACATCACAACTCACACACTACCCTTTTCACTCTCAATGTCTCCTATATCTACTA
>NZ_JAAGPE010000147.1:0-23658 GCF_017104605.1 Burkholderia sp. Ac-20384
CGCAGAGCGTCGGGCCGTCGACCACATTCATCCGTTCGGCTCGATTCAGCGTCACGACGCGCACGCCGGGCTGTGAATCATCGATCACGCGCGCGTACGTCATCGGTTGGCGCCGTGCGATGTCCTCCGATATTGGCGTGCGCGCGCCAAGCACGCGCAAATCGACGCCGCCCGACACGCGTCCGGCGCGCTCCCTTACGACGCCCCTGCGCTGTTCATGCAGCCTCCTTGCTGGATGGCCCGACCTGCAACAGTCACCGGCCCCCGCCCGCGCGGATCGTTCTCGATCAGCAACGACAGCCCCGCGCCGATCACGACCGCGATCACGGCCAGCGTGAAATACGCGCCGCGCCAGCCGACATGCGCGATCAGCATGGACGCAAGGGGCGGCATCACCAGCGTGCCGACGCCGATCCCGGCGACCGCGAGCCCCGACGCGAAGCCGCGCCGGCGCACGAACCAGCGCTGCACGGCGCCGACGGCCGGCACGTACGCGCAGCCGACGCCGAGGCCGACACCGAGCCCGTACGCGACATAGACCTGCACCAGCGTATGCGCGGCGCCGGCAGCCGCGAGCCCGATGGCCGTCAGCAGCATCCCGGCGACCGCAAGCCGCCGCGAGCCGAAGCGGTCGGCCAGCGGCCCGCTGACGATGCCGAAACCGAAATACAGGAAGCCGGCGAGCGAGAACACGAGCGAGATCTGCCCGCGCGACGCGGCGAAATCCCGCTGCAGCGACTCGACGAACGCGCTGAACGTGTAGGCGCTGCCGAAACCGACGAACGTGACAGCAAACGCGGCGGCAACCACGTACCAGCCGTAGAAAAGGCGCGACGCGCCCGGGCG
Source organism: Burkholderia sp. Ac-20384 (assembly GCF_017104605.1). Taxonomy (NCBI): domain Bacteria; kingdom Pseudomonadati; phylum Pseudomonadota; class Betaproteobacteria; order Burkholderiales; family Burkholderiaceae; genus Burkholderia; species Burkholderia sp. Ac-20384. The sequence goes on from NZ_JAAGPE010000147.1 coordinate 847, forward strand.
GTTCATGACGATGCTCCTCTCAGGTTCCACCGGCCGCCAGGCGGCGTCCGGATTGCCTCATGGATATAGTTGAACTATGTTGATCGCATCGGCCGCCGACAGGCAGTCGCGAAGCATGCGATCCGATGCGTCAACGGTACTCGCGCGTACGCCTCGTCTCAAACGATATTTCGACGGACTTTCGATTTAGAAAAACTGAATGAATCGTTCCCGCCTGCCGCCTCTCAACGCGCTGCGCGCCTTCGAAGCAGCTGCCCGCCACCTGTCGGTGAAAGCGGCTGCCGAAGAGCTGTCGGTCACGCCCGGCGCGGTGAGCCAGATGATCCGCACGCTCGAGACGCATCTCGGCGTGCAGCTGTTCGAGCGCGTCAACCGCGGCATCCTGCTCACGGCCGCCGGCCGCGACTACCTGCCGCCGGTGCGCAACGCATTCAGGCAGATCGCCGATGCGTCGCAGCGCGTGTCGGGTGCTGCCGACAGCGGCGTGCTGACGGTGAGCGTCACGCCTTTCTTCGCATCCGCGTGGCTCGTCCCGCGCCTCGCGCAGTTCCGGGAGGCCTGCCCTGACGTCGACCTGCAGGTCGTCACGAGCCACGCGCTCGCGGATTTTTCGCGCGATGGCGTCGACGTCGCGATCCGTCACGGCCTCGGGCGCTACATCGGGCTGTGCAGCGAGCGCCTGTTGACGGTGGAGATCGTCGCGCTCGCGTCGCCCGAACTCGTCGCGCGGCTCGGCATGCCGGCGACGCCCGCCGATCTCGTCGGCTGGCCGCAGCTGCACGACGCCGAGCGCAAGGGCTGGCACATCTGGTTCGGCGCGCAGCGGATCGACGATTTCGGCCCGCCGCGCGGCCCCGCGTTCGACGATTCGGGCCTGTTGCTGCAGGCGATCGTCGCCGGCCAGGGCGCCGGGCTGCTGCCGGCCGCGATGGTGCGCGGCGAGCTGGCAAGCGGCCGGCTCGTGCAGCTCGCCGACGTCGCGTGGCTCGACGATTTCGCGTACTACCTCGTCTATCCGCCGCATCACGCGGAACGGCCAAAGGTCGCGGCATTCCGTCGATGGATTCTCGACGCCGCACTGGCCGACGGCGCGGCATCGATGTCCGGCGCGTCGTAGCGCCACTCCCCCGGCGCGGCGCGGTTCCCCTGCCGATCGGCTAACATGCGGCCCGGCACCGATAACAACAGACCGAGAGAGACCATGCCTGCCCTGCTCCGCCGCGCCGCGCGCATCGCGACGCTGTCCGCCGCATGCTTCGTTGCGTGCGCCGCGTTGCCCCTTCCGGCACACGCGTACCGCGCACCGCCCGGCTACAGTAACGAAGCCGATCTCGACCGACACGACACGTATCGCAACCGCGACGGCGACACCGTGCACGCCCCCGCGCATTCGAAATCGGGCCGCGTGCCCGAAGGCGCGAGCGCGCGCTGCCGCGACGGCACGTACAGCTTCAGCCGTCACCGGCGCGGCACGTGCTCGGGGCACGGCGGCGTCGCCGCGTGGCTGTAGCCTCGGCCGAACGGCCATACGGACCGCAGCGGCCACCCGCCGCTGTCAGCGACACTCGGCGGCGAAGTACAATAGCCGCTCGCGCCGCCGACACGCGGCGACGCCGCCGCGCCGCGCGCGGCACGCTCCGTACCGAATCACCCGACGCCGCCACGCCCGCGCGCTGCGCGGCAGTCTCAACCACTTCTGAATTTCACACCGAAATGGCCCAATACGTTTTCACGATGAACCGGGTCGGCAAGATCGTGCCGCCCAAGCGCCAGATCCTGAAGGACATCTCGCTGTCGTTCTTTCCCGGCGCGAAGATCGGCGTGCTCGGCCTGAACGGCTCGGGCAAGTCGACGCTGATCCGCATCATGGCGGGCGTCGACAAGGACATCGAAGGCGAAGCGACGCCGATGCCGAACCTGAACATCGGCTACCTGCCGCAGGAGCCGCAGCTCGACCCGACGAAGACGGTGCGCGAAGCCGTCGAGGACGGCCTCGGCGACCTGTTCCAGGCCAACAAGAAGCTCGAGGAAATCTACGCGGCGTACGCGGAGCCGGACGCCGACTTCGACGCGCTCGCAGCCGAGCAGGCGAAGTACGAAGCGATCCTCGCGTCGAGCGACGGCGGCAGCCCCGAGCAGCAGCTCGAAGTAGCCGCCGACGCACTGCGCCTGCCGCCGTGGGACGCCAAGATCGAACACCTGTCGGGCGGTGAAAAGCGCCGCGTCGCGCTGTGCAAGCTGCTGCTCGAAAAGCCCGACATGCTGCTGCTCGACGAGCCGACCAACCACCTCGACGCGGAATCGGTCGACTGGCTCGAGCAGTTCCTGGTGCGCTTCCCGGGCACCGTCGTCGCGGTCACCCACGATCGCTACTTCCTCGACAACGCAGCCGAGTGGATTCTCGAACTCGACCGCGGCCACGGCATTCCGTGGAAGGGCAACTACAGCAGCTGGCTCGACCAGAAGGAAGAGCGCCTGAAGCAGGAAGAAGCGTCGGAATCGGCGCGCCAGAAGGCGATCAAGAAGGAACTGGAGTGGGTGCGCCAGAACCCGAAGGGCCGCCAGGCGAAGTCGAAGGCACGTATCGCGCGCTTCGAGGAGCTGAACAGCCAGGAATACCAGAAGCGCAACGAGACGCAGGAAATCTTCATCCCGGTCGGCGACCGCCTCGGCAACGAAGTGATCGAGTTCAAGAACGTCAGCAAGGCGTTCGGCGACCGCCTGCTGATCGACAACCTGAACCTGAAGATCCCGGCTGGCGCGATCGTCGGCATCATCGGCCCGAACGGCGCCGGCAAGTCGACGCTGTTCCGGATGCTTACGGGCAAGGAACAGCCGGATTCGGGCGAAGTCGTGATGGGGCCGACCGTGAAGCTCGCGTACGTCGACCAGAGCCGCGACGCGCTCGACGGCACGAAGACGGTGTTCGAGGAAATCTCGGGCGGCGCCGACGTGCTGACGGTGGGCAAGTACGAAACGCCGTCGCGCGCGTACATCGGCCGCTTCAACTTCAAGGGCGGCGACCAGCAGAAGATCGTCGGCAACCTGTCCGGCGGTGAACGCGGCCGCCTGCACCTCGCGAAGACGCTGATCTCCGGCGGCAACGTGCTGCTGCTCGACGAACCGTCGAACGACCTCGACGTCGAAACGCTGCGCGCGCTGGAAGACGCGCTGCTCGAATTCGCGGGCTCGGTGATGGTGATCTCGCACGATCGCTGGTTCCTCGACCGGATCGCGACGCACATCCTCGCGTTCGAAGGCGACTCGCAGGTCACGTTCTTCGACGGCAACTACCAGGAGTACGAAGCCGACAAGCGTGCGCGCCTCGGCGAGGAAGCCGCGAAGCCGAAGCGCCTGCGCTACAAGCCGATCAGCCGCTGACCGGCTCGGCCCCAGGGGGCCCGGCACTGCGGCAACGCAGGGCCAGGCACCGAGGGCGGCCGCTTCAGGGCGGCACAACAAAAAAGCGGGCCACTGGCCCGCTTTTTTTATTCGATGGCCGCTGCTCGCTTGTCGCCTACGCGAGCGCGCCCAGTTCGCGCAGCCGCGCCTCGGTCGCCGCCGCGCTCGTGTGATGAATGCCGTGCCAGCCGAGCGCCGTCGCGGCCGCGGCGTTCTTCGCGTTATCGTCGATGAACACCAGTTCGTGCGGCGCGATGCCCGGCAAGTGCGGTTCGATCCGCGCGTGCATCTCGCGGTAGATCGCCGGATCGGGTTTCACGAGCTTCACCCGGCCCGACACGACGATCTCCTTGAAACGCCGAAGCACCGGGAAGTTGTCCCACGCATACGGGAATGTCTGCGCGGACCAGTTCGTCAGCCCGAACAGCGGCATCCCCTGCGCGTCGAGCCGGTCAACGAGCGCGGCGCCTTCGTCGAGCACGCCGCCGATCATCTCGTGCCAGCGCGCGTAGAACGCGCGGATCAACGCCTCGTGCTCGGGGAACTTCGCGACGCGCTCGGCCGTGCCTTCCTCGATCGTCTGCCCGCCGTCCTGGCGGATCACCCAGTCCATCGCGCACACGTGCGTGAGAAACCAGCGACGCTCCGTGTCGTCGGGAATCAGCTCCCGGTAGAGGTACTCGGGGCTCCAGTCGATCAGCACGCCGCCAAAATCGAACACCACGGCCTTGATCGTCATGCGAACTCCGTCGCAAGAACGTCAGCGAGCAGACGCGGCGTCACCGGGTTGCCCGACAGCGTATTGTTTTGCCATACGAAGTGATGGTGCGCGACGATCTGCGCGGCCGACAGGTGCGTACGCTCGTTCGTCGTGTGCAGGTCGGACACGACGGTCGTGCGGTAGCCGAGCAGCGCCGCGCGGCGCGCGGCCGAATCGACGCAGAACTCGGTCGCATAGCCGCAGATCAGCACCGAACGGATACCGTGGCGGTCGAGCTGCGCCGCGAGCGGCGTGTCGTGGAACGAATCGCTCATCTGCTTGCGCACGTGCCAGTCGTCGTTCCCGACGACCAGCCCCGCATGCAGCTCCCAGCCCGGCGTGCCGGGCACGATGTCGTCGTCCGCATCGCCGTCATGCTGCACGAAGCACACGGGCGCGTTCGCCGCGCGTGCCGCCGCCGTCAGACGGTTGATACCCGATACCACGTCATCGAGCCGGTAAGCGGGCTGCGCCCGCTGCACCAGCCCGCGCTGCATGTCGACCACGATCACTGCGGTGCCTGCCATTGCTTGCCCTCGGTTGTGTCGTTCGGCCGTTGCCCGGCCGTTATCGCTTGTTGTGTCAGATCGGCTGCGTGCGTGCGTCGAGCCACGCCTTCGCATCGCCACTCAGGTGCCGGCCGACGCGCTCACGCACCGTCGCGTGATACGTGTTCAGCCACGCGCGCTCGTCGTCGTGCAGCATCTCGATCAGCACGCAGCGCGTGTCGATCGGGCACAGCGTCAGGGTCTCGAACGCGAGGAAATCGCCGAATTCCGTCTGCCCGGCCGCGCGGTTCACGACCAGGTTCTCGATCCGGATGCCCCACTGGCCGGGACGGTACACGCCCGGCTCGATCGACGTGATCATGCCCTCTTCCATCGCCGTGTGCGGCTCGGCCGGCGCGTAGTGCGAGATCACCTGCGGGCCTTCGTGCACGTTCAGGAAGTAGCCGACGCCATGCCCCGTGCCGTGGCCGTAGTCGAGCCCGGCCGCCCACATCGGTGCGCGCGCGATCGCGTCGAGCATCGGCGAGCGGATGCCGCGCGGGAAGCGGGCGCGCGACAGCGCCATCATCGACTTCAGCACGATCGTGAAATCGCGCCGCTGCAGGTCGCTGACGGTGCCGACCGGCACGACGCGCGTGATGTCGGTCGTCCCCGTCACGTACTGGCCGCCCGAATCGATCAGCAGCAGGCCGTCGCCGGCGATCGTCGCGTGCGACTCCGGCGTCGCGTGGTAGTGCGGCATCGCGCCGTTCGCGTTGAAACCCGCGATCGTCGCGAAGCTCGCCGACACGTAGCCGGGGCGCCGCGCACGTGCGGCCGTGAGTTTTTCCTCGATCGTCAGCTCGGTGATCGTCTCGCGGTTCACGGCCTGCTCGAACCACGTGAAGAATTCCGCGAGTGCTGCACCGTCGTGTTCCATCGTCACGCGCACGTGCTCGATCTCCGCGGACGTCTTGCGCGACTTCGCGAACGTCGACGGATTCACGGCCTCGACGAGCTTCACGCCGGCCGGCACGGCCTCGAGCGTGCCGAACGTCACGCGGCGCGGGTCGATCAGCAGCGTCGCACCGTCAGGCAGCGCCGCAAGCGCGGCGCGCGCGGCGTCGTAGGCGCGAACGTCGACGCCATCCTTCGCGAGCGACGCGGCCAGCGCCGGCGACACCTTGCCGTCGGCGACGAACAGCGTCGCGCGATCGGCGCCGATCATTGCGTGCGCAACGAATACGGGATTGAAGTTGACGTCGGCGCCGCGCAGGTTGAACAGCCATGCGAGGTCGTCGAGCGTCGACACGAAATGCCATTGCGCACCCTGCGCGTGCATCGCGCGGCGCACTTCGGCCAGCTTGCTCGCGCGCGTCGTGTCGGCCTGCGGCGCCGTGTGCTCGAACACCGCGTCGCCGGGCAGACCCGGCCGCTCGGGCCAGATCGCGTCGAGCAGGTCGAGGTCGGTGCGCAGCGCGATGCCGCGTGCGTTCAGCGCGCTCGTCAGCCCGCGTGCGGCCGCGACGCCGAGCACGGCGCCGTCGACGCCGACCGTCGCACCGGCCGCCACGTTCTGCGCAAGCCAGTCGACGTGCGGCGCGCTCTGCTGTCCGCCCGTCATCTTCATCAGTTGCACGCCCGTGCCGGCCAGTTCGGCATCGGCCTGCACCCAGTAGCGGCTGTCGACCCACAACCCCGCGAAATCCGCGGTCACGACCAGCGTGCCGACCGAGCCCGTGAAGCCGGACAGCCAGCGGCGGGCCTGCCAGCGCTCGGGCAGGTACTCGGACAGATGGGGATCGGCGGACGGCACGAGATAGGCGGCCAGGTCCTCGCGGGCCATGGCGCCACGCAGCAGCGCGAGGCGGGCCGGCACCGGCGAGACTTCGGGAAGACGGGCATTCATGATTTCACCTGAGAACATTCAGCGACGGGCCGACAGCGCAACCGTCACGGCTACGACGAGGAACGCGACACCGGTGCAGACCGGCCATTCGAGCGTCTCGCCATCGTAAAACAGTCCGGAGAGATTGCCGGCCATGCGGGCCGCGCCGGCACCGACGATGCCGGCGAGCACCGCGATCCACCACGCCGGCCGGCCCGTGCGCCGCATCGGATGCAGCCATCGGCCGAACAGCCCGACGGCCGCTCCCAGGACAAGGATTCCAAACCAGTTCATTCGACGCCTTCTATAAATTCAGATTCGTCCCATAGGCGTGAACGTTGCCAGCGGCTAGCATCGATTCATCCATCGAACCCGAGACCAGCCGGGTGCCGCCAACATTCGAGTGTAGGGGCCGACTCGACGTTATGGCAAGCGCGCGCCGGCGGCCGTATTGAAGAAACTCTCATGCGAATCGCTCTGATCGATCCGGACGCGCGCCATGCCGCGCTCCTGAACCGCCTGCTCTTTGCGGGTGGTCATGTGTGCCACGCGTTTCCGTCCAGCACGGCGTTCTTCGAGTGGCTCGCCACCGACACCTGCGACATGCTGATCACCGGCCATTGGGCCGGCGACCAGCCGGCCGAGGAAGTCATTCCGCGCGCGCAGACCATCCTGCCCGGGCTGCCGGCCATCGCCGTGATGCAGTTGCCGCGCGAAAGCGAAATCGTGTCGTGCCTGCACGCAGGCGCCGACGATTGCCTCGTGCGTCCCGTGAGCGGGCCCGAGATGCTCGCGCGCGTCAACGCACTGAGCCGGCGCGCCGGCGTGCGCCGGCCACCCACCCGCTCGCGTGAAATGTATGGCGAATACGCTTTCGACGCCACGCACTGCCTCGTTCGCTTCGGCGACGCAATCGTTTCACTCACGCCGAAGGAGTTCCGGTTTGCGCAGTTGCTGTTCACGAACCTGTCGCGGCCGGTGTCGCGCGCCCATATCCTCGAAACGGTGTGGGCGCGCCGCCGCGACATGAAGTCGCGCACGCTCGATACCCACGCATCCCGGCTGCGCAGCAAACTGCAGCTGCTTCCGGAGCGCGGCTACCGGCTGCTGCCGCTCTACGGCTACGGCTATCAGCTCGACCGCGTGCCGATCGAGCCCCCAAATTCGCGGCCCCGGCACGCTGATGCCCGGTATGCGGCGAGTGAGGAAATCGCTGAAACGCTATAATATGGGGCTAAACGATAGCCCTCGATATGCAACTCCTCACGATCGGAATCAATCACCACACTGCGCCTGTCGCCCTGCGCGAACGCGTGGCGTTTCCGCTCGAGCAGATCAAGCCGGCTCTCGTCACGTTCAAGAACGTGTTTCTCGGCCCGCAGGCACCCAATACGCCCGAAGCGGCGATCCTCTCCACCTGCAACCGCACCGAACTGTATTGCGCGACAGACGATCGCGCGGCACGCGAAGGCGCGGTCCGCTGGCTGTCGGAGTATCACCGGATTCCGGTCGACGAACTCGCGCCGCACGTCTATGCACTGCCGCAATCGGAAGCGGTCCGGCACGCATTTCGCGTCGCATCCGGCCTCGATTCGATGGTGCTCGGCGAAACCCAGATTCTGGGCCAGATGAAGGACGCCGTCCGCACCGCGACGGAAGCCGGCGCACTCGGCACCTATCTGAACCAGCTGTTCCAGCGCACGTTCGCGGTGGCGAAGGAAGTGCGCGGCACGACCGAAATCGGCACGCAGTCGGTGTCGATGGCCGCCGCCGCGGTGCGCCTCGCGCAACGGATCTTCGAAAAAGTGTCCGATCAGCGCGTGCTGTTCATCGGCGCCGGCGAAATGATCGAGCTGTGCGCCACGCACTTCGCTGCGCAAGGCCCGCGCGAACTCGTCGTCGCGAACCGTACGGCCGAGCGCGGCCAGCGGCTTGCCGAGCGCTTCAACGGCCGTGCAATGCCGCTCGCCGATCTGCCGACCCGCATGCACGAATTCGACATCATCGTGTCGTGCACGGCGTCGACGCTGCCGATCATCGGCCTCGGCGCAGTCGAGCGCGCGGTGAAGGCGCGCCGCCACCGCCCGATCTTCATGGTCGACCTCGCGGTGCCGCGCGACATCGAGCCCGAAGTCGGCAAGCTGAAGGACGTGTTCCTCTATACCGTCGACGATCTCGGCGCGATCGTGCGCGAAGGCAACGCATCGCGCCAGGCCGCGGTCGCGCAGGCCGAAGCGATCATCGAGACGCGCGTGCAGAATTTCATGCAATGGCTCGACACGCGCAGCGTCGTGCCGGTGATCCGTCACATGCATACGCAGGCCGACGCGCTGCGCCGCGCCGAAGTCGACAAGGCGCAGAAGCTGCTCGCGCGCGGCGACGATCCGGCCGCCGTACTCGAAGCGCTGTCGCAGGCGCTGACCAACAAGCTGATCCACGGCCCGACGAGCGCGCTCAACCGCGTGAACGGCGCCGATCGCGATTCGCTGATCGACCTGATGCGCGGCTTCTACCAGCACGCACCGCGCTCGAACGACCAGTCCGGCCACTAGCGCCGGCCGATCGCCCTGCCGCCGGCCGCGTGCCGGCCTATCCTTTCCGAATACCCCTTGCCCGGGAGCGCCGCTCCACACCATGAAGACGAGCATGCAACGCAAGCTCGACCAGCTGTCCACACGGCTGGCCGAACTGAACGACCTGCTGAGCCGCGAAAACGTCACGGCCGACCTCGACCAGTACCGCAAGCTCACACGTGAACACGCGGAACTCGGGCCGGTGGTCGAACAGTACGCGCTGTGGCGCCAGTCGCGCAGCGACGAGACGGCTGCCCAGGAACTGCTCGGCGATCTGTCGATGCGCGACTTCGCGGAAGACGAGATCCGCAGCGCGCGCGAGAGCATGTCCCGCCTCGAGACCGAGCTGCAGAAGATGCTGCTGCCGAAGGATCCGAACGACGAGCGCAACATCTTCCTCGAAATCCGTGCGGGCACGGGCGGCGACGAATCGGCGCTGTTCGCGGGCGACCTGCTGCGCATGTACCTGCGCTTCGCGGAACGCCAGCGCTGGCAGGTCGAAATGATGTCGGAAAGTGCGTCGGATCTCGGCGGCTACAAGGAAGTGATCGTGCGGATCGCGGGCCAGGGCGCGTATTCGCGCCTGAAGTTCGAATCGGGCGGCCATCGCGTGCAGCGCGTGCCCGCCACCGAAACGCAGGGGCGCATCCACACGTCCGCGTGCACGGTCGCGGTGATGCCGGAAGCCGACGAAATCGGCGAGGTCGAGATCAATCCGGCCGACCTGCGGATCGACACGTTCCGCGCGTCCGGCGCCGGCGGCCAGCACATCAACAAGACCGATTCGGCCGTGCGCGTCACGCACATCCCGACCGGGATCGTCGTGGAGTGCCAGGACGACCGTTCGCAGCACAAGAACAAGGATCGCGCGCTGAAGGTGCTCGCCGCGCGCATCAAGGACAAGCAGTATCACGAGCAGCACGCGAAGGAAGCCGCGACGCGCAAGAGCCTGATCGGCTCCGGCGACCGCTCGGAACGGATCCGCACGTACAACTTCCCGCAGGGCCGGATGACCGACCACCGGATCAACCTGACGCTGTACCGGCTCGAGGCGCTCATGGACGGCGACCTCGACGAACTGATCAGCGCGCTGGTCAGCGAACACCAGGCCGAACTGCTCGCGTCGCTCGGCGATGCCGACTGAGGCCGCGATGCCCGACACCACCGCCGACGAACTGCTGCGCGCGTCGCCGCTCGACGCGGTCGACGCGCGCGTGTTGCTCGCGCACGCGCTCGGCTGGACCCGCACGCAACTGATCACGCGCGGCGATGCACCGCTCGACGTAGCCGCGGTCGAACGCTACCGTGCGCTCGAGGCACGCCGCCTGGCCGGCGTGCCCGTCGCCCAGCTCGTCGGGATGCGCGAATTCTTCGGCCGGCCGTTCGACGTGACGCCCGACGTGCTCATCCCGCGCCCGGAAACCGAACTGCTCGTCGAAGCCGCACTGGATGCGATCGACGGGCTGCCGCATCCGGCCGTGCTCGATCTCGGTACGGGCAGCGGCGCGATCGCCGTATCGATCGCCGCCGAGCGTCCCGATGCGCGCGTGTGGGCGCTCGACCGTTCGCCGGCCGCACTCGCGGTCGCGCAATGCAACGCCGGCAAGCTGCTCGACGCGCGCCGCCCCGGCGGCCCGCTGCACTGGCTGGAGAGCGACTGGTATGCGGCGCTCGATCCGGCGCTCGCATTCGACACGATCGTCAGCAACCCGCCGTACATCGCGCAGCACGATCCGCACCTCGCGCAGGGCGACCTGCGTTTCGAGCCGCGCGGCGCACTCACCGACGATGCCGACGGCCTCAGCGCGATCCGCACGATCGTCGCGGGCGCCGGCTCTTATCTGAAACCGGGCGGCACGCTCTGGATCGAGCACGGCTACGACCAGGCCGAGGCCGTGCGCGCAGTGCTCGCATCGCACGGCTTCGTCGCGGTCGAATCGCTCGCCGATCTGGCCGCCATCGAACGGACGACAGGCGGCCGCCTGCCGGGCTGATGCCCGGCCCGCCCGGTTGAAATCCGCTATCATTTCGATCTAACGCCCCGCTAACGCAAGGTCAGTCATGGACACCCAACAACGTATCAAGCAAATCGTCGACGAAAACCAGGTCGTGCTCTTCATGAAGGGCAACGCACAATTCCCGATGTGCGGCTTTTCGGGCCGCGCCATCCAGGTGCTGAAGGCCTGCGGCGTCGACCAGTTCAAGACGGTCAACGTCCTCGAAGACGACGAGATCCGCCAGGGCATCAAGGCATTCTCGAACTGGCCGACCATCCCGCAGCTCTATGTGAAGGGCGAATTCATCGGCGGCTCGGACATCATGATGGAGATGTACCAGTCGGGCGAACTGCAGCAACTGTTCGCCGCCGCGTAATACGCGTCGTCCCCTTTCGATGGCATCTCCCAGCGCGCCGCCACGCCGGCTGATCGTCGCGATCACCGGCGCCACCGGCGCGATCTACGGCGTACGGCTGCTCGACCTGCTGCGCGCTGCCGGCGGCGTCGAAACGCACCTGCTGATCTCGAACGCCGGCTGGCTCAATATCCAGCACGAACTGAAGCTGTCGAAGGCCGATGTCGAAAGCCGCGCGGACGTCGTGCATTCGGTGCGCGACGTCGGCGCGACAATCGCCTCGGGGTCGTTCGCGACCGACGGGATGGTGATCGCGCCCTGCTCGATGAAGACGCTCGCGAGCGTCGCACACGGGCTGTCCGACAACCTGATCACGCGCGCGGCCGACGTCACCTTGAAGGAACGCCGCCGCCTCGTGCTGATGGTGCGCGAAACGCCGTTCAACCTCGCGCATCTGCGCAACATGACGGCCGTCACCGAGATGGGCGGCATCGTCTTCCCGCCGCTGCCTGCGTTCTACGCGATGCCGAAGACGATCGAGGAACTCGTCGACCAGACCGTCACGCGCGTGCTCGACCTGTTCGCGCTCAGCGCACCGCTGACGACGCCGTGGGCCGGCATCCGGCACGTCCAGTAAAGGCACGTCCGCGCAGAGTCCGTTCTTCGCGCATCTTCGCCGATTTCCGCGGAAATCCATTCGATTTCACGAATACAGCGCCCACCTGCCGTGGGACGCATTGCGTCGCCCGGATTATCAACAAACAAGCGCCAATCAAATTCCGTAACGCGGATTTATCAATATTCGGTGTGCGCCTATAGTCACAGGCAAATCCCTTTGCAGGCCACCACCATGAACCGCTTGCCTTCGCTCTACCTGTCCCACGGCGCCCCGACGCTGCCGATCGACCCGACGCTGCCGTCCGGCGCGTTCACCCACCTCGCCGCCGAACTGCCGCGTCCACGCGCGGTACTGATGCTGTCCGCGCACTGGGGCACGCAGCGCCCCGTCGCCAGCATCGCCGCGCATCCGGAAACGATCCACGATTTCTACGGCTTTCCGCAGGCGCTGTACGACATCCGCTACCCGGCACCCGGCGCGCCCGACGTCGCCGAGCGCGCGGCCGGGCTGCTGAATGCGGCCGGCATCGAGACCGCAACGACCGAGCACGGTCTCGACCACGGCGCGTGGGTGCCGATGCTGCTGATGTTCCCGGAAGCCGACGTGCCGGTGGCGCAGTTGTCGATCCAGCCGCGCGCGGATGCCGCCCACCACTTCGCGCTCGGCCGCGCGCTGCGACCGCTGCGCGACGAAGGCGTGATGGTGATCGGCTCCGGCCAGATCACGCACAACCTGCGCGCCGCCGATTTCGGTGCGGCACCGGAGGATGCGGACCCGCGGGTCACGGAATTCACCGACTGGTTCGAGGCGAAGCTGGCCGCGCGCGACGTCGACGCGCTGCTCGACTACCGCCGGCAGGCGCCGCACGCGGCGCTGATGCATCCGACCGACGAGCATCTGCTGCCGGTATTCACGGCGCTCGGCGCGGCGGACGACGACTACCAGCTCGGCATCCAGTCGCTCGGCACGTATCAGCGCGTACTCGCGATGACGAACTACGTGTTCGCGAGCCCGGCCGCCTGAGCCGCGTACGACAACCGTCGACCGCCGAACAAAAAGCCCGCCCGAGCATTGCTCGGGCGGGCTTTTTTCCGCTGCTTGCTGCCGCCGCCGAATCCGGCGGCAGGTCACGCGTCAGGCACCGATCCCTTCGAGGATCTCGTCGTGCGATTCGCGCTCGTCGAGATACTTGGTCCGGTAGCCGGTATTCACGCCCCAGAAGTAGAACACCAGTGCGATTGCCGCGACGACCAGCATGTCCCAGCCGTACGGCAGCACGCCGTGACCGCCGAATTCCTTGCTGCCGATCAGCGACAGCACGGCCATCGTCGGCAGGTAGGCGACCAGCCACCATGCGGCCTTCAGGTCGTCACCCCAGCCGGTCCAGCCCGACTTCGCCTGGAAGTAGAAGTACACCGGCAGCGCGACGATCATCAGCAGGATGATTTCGCCCGTCAGCGGCCACTTCGCCCAGTACAGGATCAGCGACGCGCAGACGAATGCGAACGGTGCGATCAGCTTCATCAGCGGAATCGACAGCGGACGCTTGATGTCGGTCGCCGCGCGGCGCAGCGCCATCAGGCTGATCGGGCCGGTCAGGTACGAGATCACCGTCGCCACCGAGATCACTGCCGCGAGCGAGCTCCAGCCGCGGAAGAAGAACAGGAAGATGAACGAGACGAGCAGGTTGAACCACATCGCCTGGCGCGGCACACCGTAGAGCGGGTGCACGTTGCCGAACATCTTCGGCATCGTGTTGTTGCGCTCCATCGCGTAGATCATGCGGGTGGTCGTTGCCATGTACGTCGTGCCGGTGCCGCTCGGGCTGACGAATGCGTCGACGTACAGCAGGATCGCGAGCCAGTTCAGGTTAAGCGCGATCGCCAGTTCGGCGAACGGCGACTTGAAGTTGAAGTGCGACCAGCCCTGCGCGACGTCGGCCGGATTCACCGAGCCGATGTACGCCATCTGCAGCAGCACGTAGATCACGAGCGCGATCAGGATCGACGTGATCACCGCGAACGGCACGCTGCGCGACGGGTTGCGCGCTTCGCCCGCGAGGTTCACCGGGCTCTGGAAGCCGTTGAACGCGAACACGATGCCGCTCGTCGCGACCGCGGTCAGCACCGCCGACCAGCCGTACGGCGCAAAGCTTGCATTCGATGCGGTGCCGAGGTTTTCCGGATGGTAGCTCGTCAGCATCAGGCCGAGGATCGTGAGGCCGGGGATCAGGAACTTGAAGATCGTGATCGTGGTGTTCGCACGGGCAAACGCCTTCACGCCCCAGTAGTTCAACAGGAAGTAGATGACGACCAGCACCGCGGACAGCAGCAGCCCGGGTACCGTCAACTCGCCGTTCACGAACAGCGCGTGCGCCCACGGATACGGCCACGTACTCATGTACTGGATCGACGCTTCAGCCTCGATCGGAATCACCGATACGATCGCGATCCAGTTCGCCCACGCGCTGATGAAGCCGACCAGCGAACCATGCGAGTAGCGCGCGTAGCGCACCATGCCGCCCGACTCGGGGAACATCGCGCCCAATTCCGCGTACGTCAGTGCAATTGCGAGAATCACGACAGCGCCGATGATCCATGCGCAGATCGCCGCCGGACCGGCAATCTTCGCGGCCTTCCAGGCGCCGAACAGCCAGCCCGAGCCGATAATCGAACCCAGCCCCGTCAGCATCAATGCAAACGGGCCGATGTTCCGTTGAATAGAACTCTTCACATCCTCTCCTGTGTCTCAAAAAGCATGGTCGGCCCGCGGTCCGGGATCGGCTCGGACTGCACCGCGCACGCAATTTTGGGGGGGCGAGTCACCCGATCAGGGCAACCCGTCCACGCGGCGCGTAGTTTAACGGTTGCACCTGAAACGTGGCGCCAAAATCGTTCGGCCCCTACAAAAAATTCGCGTCGTTTGCAAGCTTTGTAAACCTGATCTCCGCAATAACCCTGAGTCCACGGAAATACGGTTGACCACGCGATTGATAAGCCGTATAAAGGACTTCGCAGGATTTCAAGTGGCGAGTGAATTGGTTCTTTCGTAGTTCGCCCATCAACGGTACTCCGGTTGGTCCTATTACCCCTTCCTTGATTTTCCGCACCCCATGGGCCTCGGCCCCGTTTTATCTTTTTAGGAACAAGTAACATGGCAACCGGTACCGTCAAGTGGTTCAATGACGCAAAGGGCTTCGGCTTCATCACCCCGGAAGGCGGCGGCGACGATCTGTTCGCGCACTTCTCGGAAATCCGCGTCGAAGGCTTCAAGACGCTGCAAGAAAACCAGAAGGTTGAATTCGAAGTGAAGACGGGCCCGAAGGGTCTGCAAGCTGCGAACATCCGTCCGGTCTAAGCTTGGCGCGATAATTCGTGAAAAAAGCCCCGCTTCGGCGGGGCTTTTTGTTTTTCGGCGCCAGTTGTCCGACATGGCGGCTTTTCAGCCGCCCGCATTCAACCGAACAATCGCTGCGCGTGAATGCCGAGACCCGTCGCGACACTCGCGAGGCGGTCGCCGAATACCGGTTGCGCATCCGGGAACGCACCCGCCAGTGCGCCCGACAGGAACGCGAGCCCGGTCGAGCCGCCGGTGAAATACAGCGCGCCGACATCGCGCGGCGCAACACCCGCGAGCCGCACCGTCTCGCGCGCGGCGTCGACGATGCGTGCGGTATCGTCGTGGCTCGCGTCGACGAGCCGGTCGGCATCGAACGCGATCTGCAGATCCTCTTCCACGTCGTTCAGGTCGATCATCGTCTCCCCGCCCGCCGCGACACCGATCTTCGCTTCTTCCGCGCGCGCCATCAGTGCATGCCCGAGCCGCTGCTCGACCACGCTCGTGAGCCGGTCGTACTGCTGCACCTGCTGGTACAGGTGCTTCATCAGCTTCAGCTCGCCCAGCCGCTTCGGCGTGTAGACCGTGTTGATCAGGTGCCAGGTGGCGAGATCGAAGTAGATCTTGTTCGGCAGTTCGCGCCCTTCGGGGTCGAGCGAACGGTAGCCGAACGCCGGCAGGATCGCTGCGAGTTCGACACGCCGGTCGTAGTCGGTGCCCGCGACGTGTACGCCGTGGTGGGCCAGCACGTCGTCCTTGCGCTCGAGCCGCGCCATCCGTTCGGGCCCGACGCGCACCAGCGAGAAGTCGGACGTACCGCCGCCGATGTCGGCGACGAGCACGAGGCGCTCGGCCTGCTGGCGCGACTCGTAGTCGAACGCGGCAGCGATCGGTTCGTACTGGAAGTGCACGTCCGTGAAGCCGACCGACCGCGCGGCCGCCTCGAGCTGGTCCTGGGCGAGGCGGTCGGCACGCGGATCGTCGTCGACGAAGAACACCGGCCGGCCAAGCACCGCACGGCCGATCGACGCCCCCGCGCGGGCTTCCGCCTTGCGCTTCAGGTGCGTCAGGAAGCGCGCGATGATTTCCGTGTACGCAATCGCGCTACCGTCGCCGAGATCGGTCGTGGTTTCCGCGAGCGGCGAGCCGAGGATGCTCTTCATCGAGCGCATCAGCCGGCCGTCGAAGCCGTCGATATAGGAGGCCAGCGCCGCACGGCCGTATTCGACCGTCTCTTCGTCATTGTTGAAGAAGATCGCGGTGGGCAGCGTCAGGTGGTCGCCCTCGACGGGCGCGAGGCGCATGCCGTCGCCGTCGGGCAGCGCCACGGCGGAGTTGGACGTGCCGAAATCGATCGCGCAGTAAGTCATGGGAAGGTGCCGCAGCAGGGCCGGCGCGAAAACGGAAAGGACGGGCTTTTTAACATGAAGCCCGCGGGATCACAACCGGGGCCGGCCACCGGTGCCGCGCAACGGGCCTCGGCGGGACGGCGCGCGGCCTGGCGCGCCGGGGGGAAACACGCGGGCGGGATGCGCGCTGCAGCCCGTCCGCCTGACGGGTCAGGCTGCCGCGTCGAAACCCTTCTTCCACGCGCCTGCATAGACGACCTCGCCGATCGCATGGCGCGTGCGCGGCGCCTTCTCGCGATCGCGCAGCACCGGATCGAGCTTGTCGACGTTGCCGTAGTGACCGAGCGAGATGATCGACGGAATCGCGACGTCGGCCGGAATCGCGAACGCGTCGCGGAACGCCTTCGCGTCGAAGCCGCTCATCTGATGGGCGGCCAAGCCCAGCGCGTGCGCCTGCAGCACCAGCGACATCGCGGCGGCGCCCGCGTCGTACAGCGCGGTGGGGGCCGGTTCACCCTTCGGCGTGAGCGTGTGTGCGGTCACCGCGATCAGCACGGGCGCCGGCGCATTCCAGCCCTGGTTGAACGGCACCAGCGTCGCGAACGCGTGCTTGAATGCGTCTTCGTCCTGCGTGCGGTCGAATACGATGAAGCGCCACGGCTGCGCGTTATAGGCAGACGGCGCCCAGCGGGCGGCTTCGAGCACCGCATGCAGATCACCGGCGCTGACGGCTTCATCCGAATACGCGCGCGGGCTCCAGCGGCCCGCGATCAGATCGTGAATCGAAACAGTGGTGGGAGCAGGTTTGACGGACATGCGGTTCCTCGCTGACATCGATGAAGGGGCGCGAACGCCCGGCGAACCGCAAGCATACTCGCTTGAGCCGATGCGCGCCCGATCCTCCCGCGCTATGCAAATCTCCGTGCGTGCATTGCCCGTCCGACCGCCGCGCGGCCGGCCGGGCGGCCGGACTGCTGCGCTCAGGCCGCCTGTGCGGCTGCGCGCGACGGGCCGCGGTTGATCCGCAGCACGATCAGCGCACCGATGATGCACAACCCGCCCGAGATCATCGACGCGATCGTGTAAGTGCCGAGGCTCGCACGCAGCAGCCCGGCGCCGAGCGCCGCGAACGCCGCGCCGAGCTGGTGGCCGGCGACGATCCAGCCGAATACGACCGGCGCCGCGGCCTTGCCGAACACGTCGGTCGCGAGGCGCACCGTCGGCGGCACGGTCGCGATCCAGTCGAGCCCGTAGAACATCGCGAACAGCGGCAGCCCGAAGAAATCGATCCCGAACGCGTGCGGCAGGTAGATCAGCGACAGGCCGCGCAGCCCGTAGTACCAGAACAGCAGCACGCGATTGTCGTAACGGTCGGACAGCCAGCCCGACAGCGTCGTGCCGAACAGGTCGAACACGCCCATCGCGGCGAGCAGCGATGCGCCCTGCACTTCGGTCATCCCGTAGTCGCTGCACATCGCGATCAGGTGCGTGCCGACGTAACCGTTGGTGCTCGCACCGCAGATGAAGAAGCTGAAGAACAGCAGCCAGAAATCGCGCGAACGGCTCGCGGTCAGCAGCGTACGGAACGCAACCGCGAGCGGATTCTCCTTCGTCGCCTCGGGCGCCGGCGGCGCATCGGCCGGCTCGCCGTACGGGCGCAGCTGCAGGTCGGCCGGCCGCTCGGGCAGCAGGAACGCAACGAGCGGAATCACGATCGCGGCGGCCGCCGCAACGACCAGCACGACCGGCCGCCAGCCGTGGTGCTGCGCGATCGCCGCGAGCATCGGCAGGAACACGAGCTGGCCGGTGGCCGTGCTCGCGGTCAGGATGCCCATGATCAGGCCGCGCCGCGCATGGAACCAGCGCGTGACGAAGGTCGCGGACAGCGTCAGCGCGACGACGCCCGACGAGCAGCCGACCATCAGGCCCCAGATCACTACCATCTGCCAGCTCTGCGTCATCATCGACGACAGCGCGACGCCCGCGCACATCGTCACGAGCGCGGTGAGGATCGTCGGGCGCAGCCCGAAGCGCTGCATGGCGGCGGCCGCGAACGGACCCGTCAGTCCGTACAGCGCGATGTTCACCGAAATCGCCAGCGAAATCGTCGCGCGGCTCCAGCCAAGCTCGCGTTCGAGCGGCACCATCAGCACGCTCGGCGTCGCGCGTGTGCCGGCTGCCGCCAGCAGGATCAGGAATACCACCGCCGCCGCGAGCCATCCGTAGTGGAAGCGCCCGCCGATTCGTGTCACCGCCCAGTTCATCTTCGCGTTCTCCAGTTGGCGGCGCCAGCGCCTTCGCACCCGCTCCGCCCCAACCCAGCCAGGCCACCTCCGCCGCACGCTGCATCGGCTGACCCGGGCCGACGCTTGGCATTTGTCTGTTGATCCGTTCGGCATTGTTACCGACCGGTCACAAGTGTGTTGCGATCGTAGTGACCAATCGGTAACATGTCAAGCAATTCAATATGCAGTCGAGGGTCATCATGTCGGGCATCGAGATCGCCAAACCGCAGGCGCGCCGCACGCGCCGGCCGATCGACGGCGCCACCGCGCAGGAGCACCTGCTACGCGCCGCCGAAGAGCTGTTTTACAAGGAAGGGGTGCGGACGGTTGGCGTCGAGGCGGTCGTGGAGCGTGCGGGCGTCAACAAGATGAGCCTGTACCGCCAGTTCTCGTCGAAGGACGAGCTGATCCTCGCGTACCTGGAGCGGATGGATGCGTGCTTCTTCGACCGCTTCAACACGAGCGTCGCGAAGCACCCGGGCCAGCCGAAAGCGCAGCTGATCCAGTATTTCGTCGATCTCGCCGAGCGCGCGACGCAGAAGGATTACCGCGGCTGCCCGTTCGTCAACGTCGCGGCCGAATTCCCGGATGCGTCGCACCCGGCGCGCGAGCGCGTCGCGCAGAACAAGGAACAGCTGATGAAGCGGCTCGTCGCGCTGTGCGAAGACGCCGGTGCACGGCAGCCGCAGGCGCTCGCCGACTCGCTCGCGCTGGTGATCGAAGGCATCTATGCGGCAAGCCAGACCTATCGGCACGGCGAAACGCCGATCGGCGTCGCGCCCGCGCTCGTCACGCAGTTGATCGAAGCCGCCTGCGCGTGACGGCGCGCCCGCTACAATGCGGCCCTCGCCGCCCTTCCGCCCGACTGGTTTCACGATGACCGACACCCGCCCCGAATCGCACGACGACATCCTCGCCGCCACGCGGCACTGGCTCGCGCGCGCAGTGATCGGGCTCAATCTGTGCCCGTTCGCGAAAAGCGTCTATGTGAAGGAACAGGTGCGCTACGCGATCAGCGAAGCGACGACGCTGGAAGATGCACTCGCCGAACTCGAAACGGAGCTGCGCGCGCTCGACGCGGCGGACCCGCAGCAGGTCGACACGACGCTCGTGATCTTCCCGCATGCGTTCGCCGATTTCGTCGACTACAACGATGCGCTGTTCTTTGCCGACCGGCTGGTGCGGCAACTGCGGCTCGACGGCGTGCTGCAGATCGCGAGCTTCCATCCGGACTACCGGTTCGAAGGCAGCGAGCCCGACGACATCGAGAACTACACGAACCGCGCGCCGTATCCGATCCTGCACCTGCTGCGCGAGGACAGCATCGCGCGCGCGGTCGACGCGTTCCCGGACGCGTCCGCGATCTACGAAAAGAATCAGGAAACGCTGCGCCGCCTCGGCCACGACGGCTGGCGCGAATGGATGCGCCGGCCGGGCGACGACGTCTGAAGCACCGCGCAACGTGCGGCGCGCGGCGCGCGGCGCGCGGCGCGGCGAGCGCGACGCGCCCTCCCGCGTGTCGGTCAGCTAGCGGCCGGTTCGACGGCCTCGTCGCCCGCCGCCGCTTCCGGCACGAAAAATCGTGCGTTCAGCTCGGCAAGCCCGAACATCCCGAGGATCTCGTTCAACCGCTCGCCGGGCCGCCGGCGCGGCAGGTTCTTGTACTGCGCGATGATCAGCTCGTTCTTCATCGAATGCTCCCAGCCGACCAGTTCGGTCACGCTGACCTGGTAGCCGTGCGCTTCGAGTTGCAGGCAGCGCAGCACGTTGGTGATCTGGCTGCCGAATTCGCGCGTATGCAGCGGATGCCGCCACACTTCCGTCAGCGCGTTCGCGAGCGACTTGCCCTTGTTCTTGCGCAGCACGCCCGCGACTTCCGCCTGGCAGCACGGCACCAGCACGATGTGCTGCGCGCGCTTCGCGAGCGCGAAGCGGATCGCGTCGTCGGTCGCCGTGTCGCACGCGTGCAGCGCGGTGACGACGTCGACCGTCTCAGGCAGTTTCGGCGACGTGATCGAATCGGCAACCGACAGGTTCAGGAACGACATGCCGCCGAACCCGAGCCGCGCGGCAAGCTCGGCCGAACGCGTGACGAGCTCCTCGCGGGTCTCGATCCCGTACACGTGCGACGCGAACGCCGGCGTGCCGTGCCCCGGCTGCTGCTTGAAGAACAGGTCGTACAGGATGAAGCCGAGATACGACTTGCCGGCACCGTGATCGACGAGCGTCACGTTGCTTTTGTCGGCCTGCACGCCGGCCAGCAGCGGCTCGATGAACTGGAACAGGTGATAGACCTGCTTCAGCTTGCGGCGGCTGTCCTGGTTCAGCTTCCCGTCGCGGGTGAGGATGTGCAGTTCCTTCAGCAGCTCGACGGACTGCTCCGGGCGGATTTCGTGGGTCTTGTTCGACATCGTGAAGCGGCGCCGGGCCACGGTCGGTCGACCACGGCCCGGCGGCGGGAATTCGTGAGGAATGGCGATAGTTTACCGAAAATGCGCGGTCAGGCGCGTGCGCCGAGCCGCCAGAGCGACGTGACCTCGGCCTGGCGTGCCGCGTGCAGCGGATCGTCGGCGTCCATCGCCTTCGGGTGCGCGGGGCGGATGTCGTCTCGGCCAAGCACGACGAGGCCGGCTTCGTCGATCCATTGCAGCAGCGTGTCGCGCGGCCGCAGGCCGAGATGCTCGGCGAAATCGGACAGGATCAGCCAGCCTTCGCCGCCCGGCTCGAGGTGTGCGGCGAGCCCCGCGAGGAAACCGCGCAGCATGCGGCTGTCCGGATCGTAGACCGCGTATTCGATCGGTGCGCTCGGCCGGGCCGGCACCCACGGCGGGTTGCAGACCACGAGCGGCGCACGGCCGGCCGGGAACAGGTCGGCTTCGACGACTTCGACGCGATTCGCGTGGCCCAGCCGTTCGACGTTCTCGCGCGCACAGGCGAGCGCCCGTGCGTCCTGGTCGGTCGCGACGACACGCTCGACGCCGCGCGACGCAAGCACGGCCGCCAGCACGCCGGTGCCCGTGCCGATGTCGAACGCGAGCGATGTTGCCGGCAGCGGCGCGCGCGCGACGAGTTCGACGTATTCGCCACGCACCGGCGAGAACACGCCGTAGTGCGGATGGATCGGCGCGCCGCCGAGCGCCGGGATCGGCACGCCCTTCTTGCGCCATTCATGCGCGCCGACGAGGCCGAGCAGTTCGCGCAACGACACGACCGACGGCGCGCCGCCGGGCCCGTACGCCTCTTCGCATGCGGCACGCACATCAGGCGCGCGGCGCAGCGGGATCGTGTAGTCGGCATCGAGCGGGATCAGCAGCATGCCGAGCGTGCGGGCGCGCTGCGACTGCGCGAGACGATGCAGGTTGAATGCGTCGGCGCCGGCCGCGGCTTTCGCCTTCTTCGGCTTGCGTTCGACACGGCGCGCCATCGCCTGCACGAGCTGGCGCGCATTCTGGAAGTCGCCCTGCCAGACGAGCGCGGTGCCCTCGCAGGCAAGGCGGTAGGCCGCGTCGGCGGTGAGGCGGTCGTCGGCGGGCACCGCGCGCTTCGGCGGTTGCACGCCGGCTTCGGAGCGCCAGTGCACGGCATGATCGGCGCCGTCGGCGTCGGTCCAGTGGAAAACAGGGAAATCGGTCACGCGAACTCGGTTACGGTTGGCTTCAACGGGCGGCACGACCGTATTTCGGGCGCCGCGCGGCTCACACCATACCGCGCTTTGCCCGCGCGGCAAAGCGCGGGGCGGCGGCCCGCGGCACGCGCCGTC
>NZ_JAAGPE010000148.1:0-237 GCF_017104605.1 Burkholderia sp. Ac-20384
AATACAAGAGGGCGTGGGAGGTGGAGGTGTGGGTGAGGAGAATGTAGGTGCAATGGTGTGAGAGAGTGGTTGAACGTGGCGCGGTGTATTGTTGGGCAGTAGATGGGGAAGGTGGAGGAATAAGCGAGGACGCGGTAAGAGAGGGGGAGGGAGAGAGAGGGGACGAGGTGTGAGTGGGGGACCTGGGGAGACGCAGGGGAGAGGGGGCGAGGGGGTGGGTAGGATGTTTTTTTTTTT
>NZ_JAAGPE010000149.1:0-23240 GCF_017104605.1 Burkholderia sp. Ac-20384
TGTGCAAAGCGGGCGCACCCGCGCCCAGCGGAAGGAAACGGTCGCTGTCATGGTGGAAATACCTGGCGTGATCGGGCGTCTGAGGCCTGCCGGGAGCAGGCAAGACCGAGAGATTACCGTGTTTTACAGGCGCGATGCGAGAGGCCGTTGCGTAGCCGGATGCGTCCGGACCGGCATTTTTGACAATTCAGTCGCGAAAAAATCATCGGAATTGCCTAAAGTATCGGAACGATTTGCCGCTAAGTTCGTGATGGGGCGGCATGGACGCGCCGCGAAAACGTGGCGCGGCTGCCCTGGCCCGTTCGATTACAAAGGTTTGATATGTCGACACCGCTGTTCGGAAAGTTGTTTGCGCAACCCGTTGCGATCGACCCTGGAACGGCGAGTACGCGGATTTATACGCACGAACGCGGTGTGGTGCTGAACCAGCCGTCGGTCGTCTGCTTCCGCAAGGCCGGTGCCGGTGCGACCGACGCGCGGCCGACGCTCGAGGCCGTCGGCGAGCTCGCGAAGGCGCTGCTCGGCCGCGAACCGGGGCATCTCGAAGCCGTGCGGCCGATGCGGCACGGCGTGATCGCCGACGCGCACGCGGCCGAACAGATGATCCGCAGCTTCATCGACATGTCGCGCACGCGTTCGCGCTTCGGCCGCCGCGTCGAGGTCACGTTGTGCGTGCCGTCCGATGCGACGGCCGTCGAGCGCCGCGCGCTCCGCGAGGCGGCGTTCGCCGCGGGTGTATCGGAGGTCGAACTGATCGAGGAATCGCTGGCGGCCGGGCTCGGCGCGGGCCTGCCGGTGACCGAGCCGGTCGGCTCGATGGTCGTCGATATCGGTGGCGGGACGACCGAAGTCGCGGTGATCGCGCTCGGCGGCATCGTCTACCGCGAAGCGATTCGCGTGGGCGGCAACCAGTTCGACGCGGCGATCGTCAACCATGTGCGCAACCTGTATGGCGTGCTGCTTGGCGAACAGACGGCCGAGCACGTCAAGCAGACGATCGGTTCGGCCACCACCGCGGTGCCGCGCCGGTCGACGCGCGCGGTCGGGCGGGGTGTCGGCGACGGCCTGCCGCGCTCGATCGAGCTGTCCAACCACGATGTGGCGGACGCGCTGGTCGCGCCGCTCAAGCAGGTGATCGGTGCGGTGAAGTCGGTGCTGGAGAACGCGCCGGCCGAGCTCGTGACCGACATCGCGAATCGCGGCGTGGTGCTGACGGGCGGCGGCGCGCTGCTCGCGGATTTCGAACGCCTGCTGTACGACGAGACGGGGCTCGTCGCCCGGATCGCCGATGAGCCGGCCACCTGTGCGGTGCGCGGCGCGGGCGAGGCGATGGGTCGGCTCACGATGTGCCCGATCGACTGATCCGCGTCGTGCCGGGCCGTGCATCGCGGCGCGGCCATTCACATTCCTTCGATCTCCCTATTGCGTCCCCGCTTCGCCGGGCACGTTTCTCCGGTTGATTTGCCGTCCGCCTGCCGGTATCGGTCGGCGCGTGGACACCCGAACGCGCACCATGCTAGCGTTACGCGCCCGTCCGGGGCCGGGCAAGCCGCTACGCCCGACGACCTGAGAGACCGAAACCTTGAAAAACCACACCAAACGGGGCTTGTTTGCCCGCATGGGCCGCCTGCTGGCCGTCATCGCTTGCCTCTGGATCGTCGCGGCCGTTGCGCTCGTCGCGTACGGGATGCGGATGCCGAGCGAGCCGGCCGACGTCGCCGTGATCTTCGGCAACGCGCTCGACGAGGCCGGCGCACCGAAGCCCGTGCTCGCCGCCCGGCTCGACGTGGGCGTGCGCTGCTACCGCACGGGGCAGTGCCCGGCGTTCCTCGTCAGCGGCGCGATCGACGGCCCCGGGCTGAACGAGGCGACCGCGATGCGCGACTATCTGGTGGCGCGTGGCGTGCCGGCGGACCGGATCACCGTCGACGACCAGGGCGACAACACGCTCGCGACTGCGCAGCACACCCTCGCGTACCTGCAGGCGCACCGCCAGTCGCGCGTGCTGATCGTCAGCCAGTATTACCACCTCGCACGGGCGCGCCTCGCGTTCGAGCGCGTCGGTATCGCGCGGGCGGACATCTCCGCCGCGTATCCGCGCCGTTTCCAATTGCGCGATGTCTATTCGAGCTGGCGTGAAGTGCCGGCGTACGCGGTGTACGCGGTGCGGCTGTGGGTGAATCCCGATGCACGGCCCGTTTCGTTCCGGCCGATGCTTTATCTGATGAGCCTGTTTTCGTAAGGGATGCGGGTCATTCGATCGATGTGCGATGGAAATCGAAAGGATCGAGTAAATGTCAGGTAAGTTTTTGTCTGATGAATGGCTGCGTGCGGATTATCTCGTTTCGATATTTTCCGGCGGTACGGATATTGCGCTGCAATAGACGACGGGGATAATCGCATTGATGTCGGTGTTTTCACGGATATATCGATCCCGGTCGATTTTTGGAAATATCGAATTGGCTGACAAACGGCATACGGAATTACCTGTCTGAAGCGCTCCGATAAGTAAAAAATGCGCACTCGCTGCACCCTGATCCGAAAGGGAAAAGATCGACTGGAAAAGCCTGTTTTTTTGAACTAGCCTTGTCTGACAAAAAGCCGGGCGGTAATCAAATCAACCAGAAAATCGCTGCAGAAATACAGGGGCCACCGACATGTCATTCGACTAGTTTCACGCCTGCCTTTCAGGGCCAAATAAAGATTCGTCCATGAATTAACCGACGTCGCATCGCGACAGCCGGGGTGCACGCTTTTGTTCGCAGATTTTCTGCGGCGGATCGTTTCGTTTCACGGTAATGCCCATTCCAATAACGAGCCAATAACGAGGAAAAGCATGAATCTTGCGCGTTCGAAAAAAGCCGGCGAGCCGTTGCCGAAATTGCTGTTGCCGACGGGCATTTTCCTGGCGCTGTCCGGCGCCGGTATCGTGCCCGCCTATGCGACCTGCAGCACGGCGGGCACCACGGTGACCTGTTCCGGGGTCGCCAACCCGCTGGCGCCGAGCTATTCGAACAGCGCGAACAACATCCATGCCACCGTCAACGCCGGCGCGAGCCTCGGCGTGCTGCTCGGCGTCGGTGGCACCGCAATGTCGCTGACGGGCAACAACACCCAGTTGACCAATAACGGCACGATCGACCCGTCGGCGCTCGGCACCGGGCTCGGCGTGCTGTCGAGCGGCGCGGTGATCGGCAACTCGGCGGCGAGTGCCGGCACCACCGTCATCAACAACGGCACGATGAACGGCTCGACCGGCGTGGCGATCAGCGGCGTGACGGGCATGGCGCTGTCGGTCCAGAACGGCACCGGCGGCACGTCGACGATCAACAACACCGGCACGATCGGCTCGAATGCGCTGGTCGGCGCGACCCTTGCCGGCGCGGATGCGCCCGTGGTCGCCGCGTACGGCGGCGCCACGGTCAACATGACGAACAGCGGGACGATCACCGGCCGCGTGTCGCTCGGTTCGAACGGCACGCCCGGCGCGGGTAACTCGTTCGTCAACTCGGGCACGATCAACGGCAGCGTGTCGATGGGCGCGAACAGTACGAACTCGTTCACCGCGGTGACGGGTTCGTCGGTCAACACGGCGGGCGGCACCGGGGGCGCGCTCAACATCACGGTCGGCCCGGTCACGCTCGGCGTCGCGGCGACGGGCACGGTCGATGGCGGCGCGGGCGGCGACAACACGCTCAATCTGCAGCAGGGGGCCGGTGCGAACGGCACGATCGCGGCCAACAACTACATCAACTTCAATCACCTGAACGTCCAGAGCGGCAGCTGGACGATCAACGGCGCGTCGACCGCGCAGGACGCGACGCTGAGCGGCGGCACCGCGATCATCAACAACAACGCGTCGCTCGGCACCGGCACCATCACGGGCAACGGCGGCGCGCTGCAGGCAGGTACCGCCGGGCTCAATGTCAGCAACAACGTGACGCTCAACGCGGGCGGGCTGACGGTGCAGGGTGCGACCGGGCTCACGCTGTCGGGCACGGTGTCGGGCGGCGGCGCGTTGACGAAGAACGACAGCGGCACGCTGACGCTGTCCGGCGCGAACAACTACACGGGCGGCACGAACCTGAACGCGGGCGGCATCGTCGTCGGCAACAACGCGTCGCTCGGCAGCGGCGCACTGAACGTCAATGGCTCGGCCACGCTCGATTCGAGTACGAACACGACGCTCAACAACACCGTCAATCTCGCCACGGGCACGACGCTGACGGTCGGCGGCAGCAACAATCTCGGACTGGCCGGCAGCATCAACGGCAACGGCGGCCTCGTGAAGAACGGCGCGGCGACGCTGACGCTGAGCGGCGCGAATACCTACACCGGCGACACGACGATCAACAGCGGCACGCTCGCGCTGAGCGCGGGCGGCAGCCTCGCGGCGACCGGCACGGTGAACCTGACCGGCGCGGGCGCGACGTTCGACATGAGCGGCGCCTCGGGCACGCAGACGATCGGCGCGCTGGCGGGTTCGGCCGGCACGAACGTGAACCTCGGCGGCAATTCTTTGACGCTGGACGGCAGCGGCAATGCGACGTACGCCGGCACGATCGGCGGCACGGGCGGCGTGACGCTCGCGGGCACCGGCACGCAGACGCTGTCCGGCACGAATACCTACACGGGCAGCACGAACCTGAACGGCGGCAACCTCGTCGTCGGCAGTAATACGGCGCTCGGCTTCGGTGCGGTGAACGTCAACGGTCCGGCGACGCTCGATGCGACCACCAACGTGTCGCTCGCGAACGGCGTCAACATCGCCACCGGCACGACGCTGACGCTTGCCGGCAGCACCAGTCTCGGGCTGAGCGGCACGGTCTCGGGTGGCGGCGGTCTCGTGAAAAACGGCGCGGCGACCGTGACGCTGTCGGGGGCAAACAACTACACCGGCGGCACGACGCTGAATGCCGGCGGCCTCGTGCTCGGCAACAACGCGGCGCTCGGCACGGGCGCGCTGACCGTCGGCGGTGCGGCGACGCTCGATACGAATGCGAACCTGTCGGTCAACAACGCAGTCAATCTCGCCACCGGTTCGACGCTGACACTGGGCGGCAGCAACGTCCTCACGCTGAACGGCGGCATCACCGGCGCGGGCGGTCTCGTGAAGGATGGTGCGGCGACCACGACGTTGACGGGCGCGAACACCTACACGGGCGGCACGACGATCAACGCGGGCACGGTGGCGATCAGCGGGGGCGGCAGCCTCGCGGCGACCGGCGCGGTGAACCTGGCCGGCGCGGGTGCGACGCTCGACGTGAGCGCCGCGACCCATGCGCAGTCGATCGGCGCGCTGTCGGGTGTCGCCGGCTCGGCGGTGAACCTCGGCGGCAACGGGCTGACGCTGGGCGGGACCGCCAGCGGCACCTTCAGCGGCGTGATCGGCGGCACCGGCAGCCTCACGCTGGCGGGCACCGGCACGCAGACGCTGAATGGCGCGAGCACCTACTCGGGCGGCACGAACCTGAACAGCGGCAGCAGCGTCGTGCTCGGCAACAACGGCGCGCTCGGCAGTGGCACGGTGAACGTCGCAGGTACCGCGACGCTCGACACCAACACGAGCGTGTCGGTCGCCAACGCGGTCAATCTGGCGAACGGTTCGACGCTGACGCTGGGCGGCAGCAATGCACTCGCGTTGAGTGGCGGCATTTCCGGCGCGGGCGGTCTCGTGAAGAATGGCCCGGCGACCACGACGCTGAATGGCGCGAACACCTACACGGGCGGCACGACGATCAACGCGGGCACGCTGGCGGTGGGCGCGGGCGGCAGCCTGGCGGCGACCGGCGCGGTGAACCTCGCCAATGCGGGCGCGGCGCTCGACCTGAGCACGGCGACCACTGCCCAGACGATCGGTGCGCTGTCGGGTGTCGCGGGGACGATCGTCAACATGGGCGGCAACGGGCTGACGCTGGGCGGGACCGCCAGCGGCACCTTCAGCGGCGTGATCGGCGGGGCGGGTAGCCTGACGCTGGCCGGCACCGGCACGCAGACGCTGACGGGCGTGAACGTCTATACGGGCGGCACGAACCTGAACAGCGGCGGCCTGGTGCTCGGCAACAGCGGCGCGCTCGGAGGCGGCGCGCTGAACGTCGGCGGCGCGGCGACGCTCGACACGAGCACGAGCCTGTCGGTCAACAACGCGGTCAATCTCGCCACGGGCTCGACACTGACACTCGGCGGCAGCAACGCGCTCACGTTGAACGGCAGCCTCACCGGCGCGGGTGCCCTCGTGAAGAACGGCGCGGCGACGACGACGCTGACGAGCGCGGCCAGCTACACGGGCGGCACGACGATCAACGCCGGCACGCTGGCGCTCGGTGCCGGCGGCAGCCTGTCGGCGACGGGCGCCGTGAACGTGGCCGGTGCAGGCGCGACCTTCGACCTGAGCGGCGCGTCGGGCGCGCAGACGATCGGCGCGCTGAGCGGTGTCGCCGGCTCCGCCGTGAACCTCGGCGCGAACGGCCTGACGCTGGGCGGGACCGCCAGCGGCAATTTCAGCGGCACGATCGGCGGCACCGGCGGCCTGACCGTGGCCGGCACGGGCACGCAAACGCTGTCCGGCACGAACACGTACACGGGCGGCACGACGATCAACGGCGGCAGCACGCTGGCGCTCGGTGCGGGCGGCAGTCTCGCGTCGGGCAGTGCGGTGACGCTTGCCGGCACGGGCGCAACGTTCAACCTGAGCGGCGCATCGGGACCGCAGACGCTCGGCACGCTGTCCGGCGGCGCCGGCACGAACGTGACGCTCGGCGCGAATACGCTGACGCTGAACGGCAGCGGCAACAACACGTTCGGCGGTGCGATTGGTGGCACGGGCGGCGTGACGTTCGCGGGCACCGGCACGCAAACGCTGACGGGCGCGAACACCTATACGGGCGGCACGACCATCAACGGCGGCAGCACGCTGGCGCTCGGCGCGGGCGGCAGCCTGGCCGCAACGGGTGCCGTGGATCTCGCGGGCGCCGGCGCGACGTTCAACCTGAGCGGTGCATCGGGTCCGCGGACGATCGGCGCGTTGAACGGCATCGGCGGCACGAACGTGAACCTGGGGGCGAATGCGCTGACGTTGAACGGCAGCACCAACGGCACGTTCAGCGGCGTGATCGGCGGCACCGGTAGCGTGACGTTCGCGGGTACCGGCACGCAGACGTTGAAGGGCGCAAATACGTACACGGGTGGCACGACCATCAACGGCGGCAGCACGCTGGCGCTCGGCGCGGGCGGCAGCCTCGCATCGGGCAGCGCGGTGAATCTGGCGGGCACGGGCGCGACGTTCAACCTGAGCGGCGCATCGGGCGCGCAGACGATCGGCACGCTGTCCGGTGGCACCGGCACGAACGTGACGCTCGGCGCGAATGCGCTCACGTTGAACGGTAGCGGCAACAACACGTTCGGCGGCGCGATCGGCGGGACGGGCGGCGTGACGTTCGCGGGCACCGGCACGCAGACGCTGACGGGCGCGAACACCTACACGGGCGGCACGACCGTCAACGGCGGCAGAACGCTGGCACTCGGCGCGGGCGGCAGCCTCGCATCGGGCAGCGCGGTGAATCTCGCCGGCACGGGGGCGACGCTCAACCTGAGCGGCGCGACGGGCGCACAGACGATTGGTGCGCTGAGCGGCAGCACCGGCACGAACGTGACCCTCGGCACGAATGCGCTCACGCTGAACGGCAGCGGCAACGGCACGTTCGGCGGCGCGATCGGTGGCGCGGGCGGCGTGACGTTCGCCGGCACCGGCACGCAGACGCTGACGGGCGCGAACACCTACACGGGCGGCACGACGATCAACGGCGGCAGCACGCTGGCGCTCGGCGCGGGCGGCAGCCTCGCATCGACGGGCGCGGTGAATCTCGCGGGCGCAGGTGCGACGCTCGACACGAGCGGGGCGACAGGCGCGCAGACGATCGGCACGTTGAACGGCGCGGCCGGCGCGACCGTCAATCTCGGCGCCAATGCGCTGACGTTGAACGGAAGCGGCAACGGCACGTTCGGCGGGACGATCGGCGGTGCAGGCGGCGTGACGATCGCCGGCACCGGTATCCAGACGCTGACGGGCGCGAACACGTACACGGGCGGCACCACGATCGCGGCCGGCGGCGCGCTGCAACTCGGCAACGGCGGCACGTCGGGCAGCATCGCCGGCAATGTCGTCGACAACGGCGCGCTGATCGTCAATCAATCCGGCAACGTGACGCTTGCGAGCGTGCTGTCCGGTGCGGGTTCGCTCACGCAGGCCGGCAGCGGGCAACTGACGTTGACGGGGGCCAGCACGCTGAGCGGCCCGACCACGGTCAGCGCGGGCACGCTCGCCGTCAACGGGTCGCTCGGCCAGTCGACCGTGACCGTGCAGAACGGCGCGACGGTCACGGGCACCGGCACGATCGGCGGCCTCGTGGTGCAGGGCGGCGCGACGGCGGCCGCGTTGCAGCCGGGCGCCGCGCTGAACGTGGGCGGCAACGTCACGTTCCAGCCGGGCTCGACGTTCCAGGTCGCGGCGTCGCCGCAGCAAAGCGGCAGCCTTGCGGCAAGCGGCACGGCGACGCTGAACGGCGGCGCCGTGCAGGTGCTCGCGAACCAGAGCGCCTACCAGCCGGGCACGACCTACACGATCGTGACCGCGGCGTCGGGCGTGCAGGGCGCGTTCAGCCAGGTGAATGCGAATTACGCGTTCCTGATGCCGACGCTCAGCTACGACCCGAATCACGTGTACCTGCGACTGGTCCAGAACGGCACGTCGCTGCCCGACGTCGCGACGACGCCGAACCAGCGTGCGGTCGCCGCCGCGCTCGGCGGGCTCGGCGCCGGCAATCCGCTGTACGACGCAGTACTGACGACCGACGTGGCGACCGCACGCCGCGCATACGGGCTGCTCGACGGTGAAATTCAGGCGAGCCTGAAGAGCATGCTGCTGCTCGACAGCCGCTATGTGCGCGACGCGGTGACGGATCGCGTCCGCCAGGGCCTCGCGCCCGGATCGGGCCCGCTCGCCGCGCTGTCGTCGGGCGGCGCAGCCTTGTGCGGCGACAATACGGCCGGCGCGACCGACCCGACGCTGCCGCCGGAACGCCGGATCGGCTCGCGCGACGGCTGCTACGGCGGCACGCCTTACCAGCCGGTCGTCTGGGGGCAGGCGTTCGGCGGTCGCAGCCGGCTCACCGGCGACGGCAACGCGTCGACGATCAACCGCAGCATGACGGGCTTCATCGCCGGTGCCGACATGGCGCTCAACGACAAGTGGCGTGCGGGCCTGGCCGCGGGTGTCACGCACAGCTCGCTCGACAACGACCAGAGTTCGTCGGCGTCGGTGAACAGCTACTACCTGTCGCTGTACGGCGGCGCGCAGTACGGTGCACTCGGCGTGCGCGGCGGCGCGTCGTACACGTGGTACCGGATCAACAGCGACCGTTCGCCGGGCTTTGCGGGCTTCTCCGATCACGATTCAGCCGGCTACGACGCGAATTCGGCGCAGGTGTTCGGCGAAGTCGGCTACGCGCTGCCGGTCGGGCCCGTGGCGATCGAGCCGTTCGCGGGCCTCGCGTATGTGAACCTGCATACCGACGGCTACACGGAAACCGGTGGCGCGGCCGCGTTGCGTGCCGGCGGCGAGACGACCCACGTCGGCTTCTCGACGCTCGGCTTGCGCGCGGCGTCGCAGCTCGGCTCGATCGCGAGCGGCACGTTCACCGCGCGCGGGACGGTCGGCTGGCGGCATGCGTTCGGCAACGTGAGTCCGTCGTCGTCGTTCACGTTCGCGAATGGCGGCACGTCGTTCCAGGTATCGGGCGTGCCGATTGCTCGCGACAGCGCCGTGCTCGAGGCCGGCATCGACGCGAACATCACGAAGCGCCTGACGCTCGGCCTCACGTACAGCGGCCAGTACGGCAGCGGCGTGCGCGACAACGCGATTCTCGGCAACATCCTGTGGAAGTTCTGACCAGCGCCTGACGTGCCGGCGCGATGCCATGCGGCGACGACAACGTTGCCTGGCATCGCGTCTTTTTCCTCGCTGCGCACGTCCCCCGTTCTGTCCTATCCTGTGGCAAACACGCGACGCGCCGCGCGTTGCGACCCGACACAGGAGCATCGATGCCGAATCACGCTGAAGCCACGACGACCCAGGCGCCGCAAGTCGCGCCTGCTGCCCCGACCCCGACGTCGGGCCCTGCATTCATCGCGCCCGAAGCCGATCCGCAGGCCCTGGCGCGCAACAACCAGTACGTGCTGAAATCCGGCGATGCGTTCGTGGTCAGCGACGCGCTCGGCGACATCGGCGGCCATGACGACGGCCTGTTCGTCGATGACATGCGCGTGCTGTCGACGTGGCGCCTGACCTTCGGCGGCCGCGCGCCGTCGCTGCTGTCGGGCGCGACGAGCGCCGACAACGCATCGTTCACCGCACACCTGACGAACCGTCCGCTGCCGCCGCTCGGGGGCCACGAAACGCCCGAGGGCGTGATCCACATCGAGCGGATGCGCGTGCTCGCGGGCGACGTGCTTTACGAAGCGCTGACGCTGACGAACTACGGCGCGAGCGAAGCCGAGGTGCCGCTGTCGCTGTCGTTCGCGGCCGATTTCAAGGACATGTTCGAAGTGCGCGGCACGCAGCGTCCGAAGCGCGGCACCGTGGTGGCGCCGCGCGTCGACGCGGGCGCGGTGCGGATGCGCTACGACGGCCTCGACAGCGTCGAGCGCAACGTGACCGTGCATTTTTCGCCGGCACCCGACGCGCTGTCGGTCGATCGTGCCGACTACACGCTGACGATCGCCGCGCAGGCCTGCGTGTCGATCTACCTGACCGTCGATGCGACGCTCGGCCCGGTGCATGCGCAAGGGCCGGGATGCGGCCGTGTCGCGCTGCGCACCGCGCTCGTCGGCGTGCACCGCGAGATGCGTGCGCGGCGCGAATCGATGGCGCGCGTGAACACCGGCAATCCGCTGTTCGACGCGTGGCTCGACCGCTCGCTCGCGGATCTCGGGTTGCTCACGACGCAGCTCGACACGGGGCCGTACCCGTATGCGGGCATTCCGTGGTTCTCGACGCCGTTCGGCCGCGACGCGGTGATCACGTCCTTGCAGATGCTGTGGCTGCAGCCGTCGCTCGCGCGCGGCGTGCTGCGCTTCCTGGCCGAGCACCAGGCGCGCGAGACCTCCGCGTTCCGCGATGCGGAGCCCGGCAAGATCATGCACGAGTTCCGCCGCAGCGAGATGGCCGCGACGGGCGAGGTGCCGTTCGCGCTGTATTACGGCGGGGTCGATACGACGCCGCTGTTCATCGTGCTCGCGGGCGCGTACGTCGAACGCACCGGCGACGATGCGCTGATCGACGAGCTGTGGCCCGCGCTCGAGCGCGCCGCGCAATGGGTGATCGACAAGTGCGACCGCAATCCTTACGGACTGCTCGATTACCAGCGCACGTCGGAGCGCGGCCTCGCGAACCAGGGCTGGAAGGACAGCCACGATTCGGTGTTCCACGCGGACGGCCGCTTCCCGGACGGCCCGATCGCGCTCGTCGAAGTGCAGGCGTATGCGTGCGCGGCGCTCGATGCGATGTCGATGTGTTCGCACCGGCGCGGTCACGCGGCCGACGCCACGCGCTACGCGTTGCGCGCGAAGACGCTGCGCGAGCAGGTCGACGCGCTGTTCTGGATGCCGGAAGGCGATTTCTACGGCATCGCGCTCGACGGTCATGGCGATCTGTGCCGCGTGTTCGCATCGAACGCGGGCCACCTGCTCGCGTTCGGGCTGCCCGACGCCGAGCGCGGCGCGGCGGTCGCCGGCGTGCTCGGCTCGACGCTGTTCCAGACGGGCTGGGGCATCCGCACGCTCGCGGCCGGCCAGCCGCGCTTCAACCCGATGGCGTATCACAACGGCTCGGTGTGGCCGCACGACAATGCGCTGATCGCGCGCGGGCTCGCGCGCTACGGGGACAAGACCGCCGCGGTGAACCTGCTGCGCGCGCTGTTCGAGGCGGCGGTGAGCTTCGAGATGCGCCTGCCCGAGCTGTTCTGCGGGTTCCCGCGCCGGCGCGGCGAACCGCCGACCGCGTATCCGGTGGCTTGCCTGCCGCAGGCGTGGGCGGCCGGCGCGCCGTTCATGATGCTGCAGGCCTGCCTCGGCGTGAGCATCGACGCGTCGCGCCACGAGGTGCGCGTCGAGCGCCCGGCGTTGCCGGAAGGCGTCGACTGGCTGCGGATCGATGCGTTGCGCGTCGGTGACGAAACCGTGTCGCTCACGTTCCGCCGTGTCGACGGCCAGGTTGTCGCGTCGGCGGAGCAGCCGGGCCGCGTGAAGGTGGTCGCGGTGCTGTAGCGCGGCGCTGCGCGAACGTTGCGCGATGTCGCGCCACGTTCGCGCCGAGCGGCATAGAATCGTGACATGACCCTTGAACGATGGCGGAGGTAGACGATGACGACCGACAACCGGCCCGACGACAGCGAGCACAAGCTCGAGAATCTGGAAGCGGCGGTCGACCACCTGCACAAGTCGATCGAATCGCAGAGCATCGCGGTCGGCGCGGCGAAGGGCATCCTGTTCAGCCTGATCGAAACGCTCGGCGCGCTGATCGGCGATCCCGACCTGCCCGAGCATGCGCGCTCGGGTTACGAGGCGCTGCGCGACAAGGCGAGCGAATTGCGCGGCGGGCTCGACCGGCATTGATGGCTGGATGGCTCCGGCGTGTGCCGCACGGGCTGCGCCGGGGCTGCCCGATTCTGTAGATGAAGCACAAAACCCCGTGCGCTCAATGAGTTAGGTGGCCGGTGCGCAGGATATCCACAAGCTTGCCAACACAATCTGTGGAGAACCGTCCGGCCCCGAGCCGGGGGTGGCGCGGGCCGGTCGAAAGCACCGGCGCTGCCACAGGGTTGACCTTGCAAGGTCCATGTATTGAATCCCCTTTTGTATCAGGGTGTTACGCGCCGCATCGGAAGGATATCCACAGGCTTGCCAACATATTCTGTGGACAACTCGCAATCGATTGCGTCGCGACAGTTGAGGATCGGGCCGCCTCGGGCCGGCTCGCGAAGCCCGTGAATACAAGGCTGCCCGATGTCTGTGTCCGCTCGCTAATTCGTGCGCGATCAAGGGCTTAGGTCCCGGGTACCCAGGATATCCACATCCTTGCCAACACTTTCTGTGGACAAACCGGGCCGTGTCATTAGGCCTGCGCCGTAGCGGCCGCTTCGGCCACGATCCAGTCGCGAAAGAGCGTCATTGCCGGTGTGAGCGGCTTCGACTTCAGCGAGGTGAGCCAGTAGCCGCCGGCACGCACGTC
The DNA here is from genome assembly GCF_017104605.1 of Burkholderia sp. Ac-20384. Taxonomy (NCBI): domain Bacteria; kingdom Pseudomonadati; phylum Pseudomonadota; class Betaproteobacteria; order Burkholderiales; family Burkholderiaceae; genus Burkholderia; species Burkholderia sp. Ac-20384. The sequence continues at coordinate 13,286 of NZ_JAAGPE010000149.1, forward strand.
GATGTCGAGCGGCCGCGCGAGCAGGCCGAGCTGCAGTTCGCGCGCGAACATGCACGCCGGCGCGAGCGCGACGCCCGCGCCCTGCATCGCAGCCTCGACCATCAGCCGCGACGAATCGAATACGGGCCCGTTGACCGCCCACGGCGCAAGCTGCGCGGCATCGAACCAGCCGTGCCATTCGTCGATGCGGTACGAGCGCAGCAGCGTTTCGTTCGCGAGATCGGCTGGCTGCGAGAGGCGCCGCGCGATGTCCGGCGCGCACAGCGCGGTGAGTGGGGCGTCGAGCAGGCGCTCGTTGCGCGTGGTCGGCCAGTTGCCTTCGCCGAAGCGGATCGCGAAGTCGAGGCCCTCGGCGGCGAGGTCGACGACGTTGTTGTTGGTCCGCATCCGCAGCTCGACGAACGGGTGCGTATCGCCGAACTGCTTCAAGCGCGGCATTAGCCAGCCTATGGCAAAGGTGCCGACGACGCCGAGCGTCAGCACCTCGTGGAAGCGCCCGCCGTCGAACTGCTTGAGCACCGTCTCGATGCGGCTGAACGCGTCGCTCAGCACGGGCAGCAGCGCGCGCCCCTCGTCGGTGAGCCCGAGGCCGCGCGGCAGCCGCGTGAACAGCGTGCAGCCGAGCCGTTCCTCGAGCGAGCGCACCTGCTGGCTGACCGCGGCCTGGGTCACGCTCAGCTCGAGGCCGGCGCGCGTGAAGTTCAGGTGGCGCGCCGACGATTCGAACGCGCGCAGCGCATTGAGCGGAAGATGAGGACGGAGCTTAGTCATAAGAAATTCTTTTGTCAGCGCTCAATTATCGTTGCTTGTCAGGCAACCGTAAAGTCCCGATAGTGCTGTCTCGCCGGCCGGGCGCGTTCAACACCATTTCGCTCACATTCCACCACGAGACAACCGACATGACCTACTCATCGAAACGTCGAACCCTGTTGCTGGCCGCTGCGACGGCGCCGCTCGCGTTGACCGTCGCCGCGTGCGCGTCGCGGCAGACTGCTGCACCGGACCCGTCGAGCGACGCCGCCGCCGCGGTGGCAGCGGCCACGACGGCCTCGCGAGACGCGGAGACGTTCGATGCGCTGGCGGCGCTCGAACGCAGCGCGGGCGGCCGCCTCGGCGTGTGCGCGATCGACATCGCGAGCGGCCGGCGCGTGGAGCATCGCCAGAACGAGCGCTTCCCGTTCTGCAGCACGTTCAAGGCGATGCTGAGCGCGGCCGTGCTGGCGCAGAGCGTCGACCGCCCGGCGTTGCTGCAACAGCGCGTGACCTATACCAAGGCCGACCTCGTCAACTATTCGCCGGTGTCGGGGAAGCATGTCGGTGACGGCATGACGGTCGCCGCGCTGTGCGAGGCCGCGATCCAGTACAGCGACAACTCGGCCGCGAACCTGCTGATCAAGCTGCTGGGCGGCCCGTCGGCGGTGACGGCCTACGCGCGCTCGATCGGCGACGACACGTTCCGTCTCGATCGATGGGAGACCGAATTGAATGACGCGGTGCCGGGCGACCCGCGCGATACGACGACGCCGGCCGCGATGGCCGCGAGCCTGAACGCACTGATGCTCGGCGAGGCGCTGCCGGCCGCGCAACGCGCGCAACTCGTCGCGTGGATGCGCGGCAACAAGGTCGGCGACAAGCGGATTCGTGCCGGCGTGCCGGCCGGGTGGACGGTCGCCGACAAGACGGGCACCGGCGATTACGGGACGACCAACGACGCCGGTGTCGTGTGGTCGCCGTCGCGTGCGCCGATCGCGCTGGTCGTGTACTACACGCAGGCGAGCGCCGATGCACGCGCGAAGGAAGACGTGATCGCGTCGGTCGCGCGCATCGTGGTCCAGGCATTGGGTTGAGGCGGGACGGCGCGGCTTGCGTGAGGCAACCCGCATGCATGCCGTGCCACAACCGTGACCCGCGTGATCAAACGTTGTGCGATCAACGACTTAGGTCACGCATGCTCAGGATATCCACATGCTTGCCAACAAAAATTGTGGACAAGCTCGCGCGCGGCCGCATCCGGCGTGGCGCGGGCCGCCGTGCCGCGTTTGAGGCGGCGCGGACAAAGTCTTTCGGATCAAGCGCTTGGCCTCGGTATGCGCAGGCTATCCACATGCTTGCCAACACAATCTGTGGACAAGCCGGTTCACACGCGCGGAACGCGCCACGCCACATGCTGAATGGGCGTGTGTGCGGCACTTTTCCGGCTGCGTGCCGCATTTGAAGCGGCGCGGACAAAGTCTTTCGGATCAAGCGCTTGGTCGCGGTATGCGCAGGCTATCCACATGCTTGCCAACAAAATCTGTGGACAAGCCGCGCGGCCGCGGCGGCGACGGTCAGGGCTGCCGATCGTCGACGGTCGGCCAGCGCGCGAACGCGAACACCCACAACATGATGAAGTTCAGGACCGGGACGAACATCGTCAGGATCCACCAGCCCGAATGCCCGGTGCGCCGGACGATGCGGACGTACGGATAGATGACGACGGCGACCAGCACGATTGAGACGACCAGCTGCCACGCAGTGAAGTGTTCCATGGTCTTCCTCGGAGTGAGGTGTCGTGGTGCGGCACCGGCGGAACGGCCGGGCCGTTGAGCCGTCGCGCGAAGCCGGCGATGCGCGCCTGCGTGCGGCTCGCGTGATCTTGACGCGTGGCAGGCACGAGCGTCAAGGCGGCGGTAATGCGCTGCTGTTGCGCCGCTGTTGCGCGGGATCGTCCGCCTGCGCGCAGGCTCGGGCCGCACGGTGCCGCAACCGTGACGCCGCGCATGAACCGTAGCCCGATCAACGGGTTAGCGCAGGCTTGCGCAGGATATCCACAAGCTTGCCAACAAAATCTGTGGGTAAGTGGCGCTGCGCATGGCGGGCACGTGTGAACCGGCTGCGGCGTGCATCGTCGTGGCGTCGTGATGCGAAGTGCGGCGATGCGGTGCAGGTGCTGGCCGTCATCGGGGCCTCGTCTGCATCACGCGTGCCAAAGTCCATCGGATCAAGGGCTTAGCGTTGCGGTGCGCAGGATATCCACAAGCTTGCCAACATTTTCTGTGGAGAAGTCGGGGTGCGCGAGCGACGCGCAACCCACCCGCGAATGCCACGCGTTCCCCGATTCACGCGCGCCCTCACGCCGTGCAGATACCGGCCACGCCGACCTTCTGGAACAGGTGCGGGCTCGCGACGGCGGACGACGGATAGGCCGACAGCTTGGCGACGAACTCGGGATGCGTGAAGGCCGCGCGAAACGCCGCGGTCGATTCCCAGATCGCGTAGTTCAGGTAAGTCGGACTGTCGCCGAGCGCGCGATGCAACTGGGTCGAGATGAATCCCGGCTGCCGCTTCATGAATTCGGCGTCGTCCTTCCACACGGCGAGAAAGTCCGCTTCGTCGGCGGCGGCCAACGTGAACACGTTGACGAGGACAACCGGCTCCGCGTCGATGGCGATCTGTTGCTGGATCGGAAAGGCCGGATCCATCGGCTTGAAATGAGGCATGGGAACTCCTTCGGGTGAGGGGGAGGGGGAGATTGAGCGCTCACGCCGGTGCATCGGCACCATGCGCGCGGGACATCGCCGACAGCACGCGGATTGCCGCATCCAGGTCAGTCGAACTGAAGTCGCCGGCGATGTCGCGGACATGCTGTTGCCACTGCTCGACCACGGCCTGGTAGGCCGCCTCGCCGCGAGGCGTCAGCGCGTACAGGGGCGAGCGCTTGTGCGCCGGGTTGGGCAGCGACTGCACCAGCCCTTCGTCGGTCAGCACGTTGACCTGCTTCAGCACGGCCTGCCGCGTGATGCCCATCGCGTCGGCAATCTGCGGAATGTTCGGGGCGTCCGGCGCCAGCGAGATGGCGCCCAGCACCTGCCAGCGCGCACTGGTCAGGCCGTGCGGCCCCGCAAAGGTGTTGCCCCATTCGATCAGCAGGCCGTTCAAGCGGAATACGGACAGCGCGACGGCGGTCAACTTCGCGGATTTCGTCATGTTCGATCTACGGGATGAATTGACAACCACTTTACGCATTGGACAACTGGTTGTCAATTAGACGAATGGACATCCCTGAACGAAAGCGGGCCGGTAAACTGGCGGCGCGATCCGGCACCGGTAACATTTGCCGCGCCGGATGGCGGGCCGACAATAAAGAACCTGGAGAGAAATCAGTGAGAACGATCTGGAAAACGATCGCCGTACCGTTGGTGGTGGCGGCGTGCGGCACGAGCGCGCATGCCTGTCAGCCTGCGTACCATCACACCGAGTATTTCGGCCGTAGTACCTACCTGAGCGACGAACTTCGCGACAAGGTGCTCGACGATATCCGTGCCCATCACTACACCGTCATCGAACCGCAAATCGGCTTGCTGTTCTACCCGATCGTCAGGAAGGGCAACGCGATCTACCTCGGGCACCACCCGATCGCGACGGAGAAGGACTCGTTCTGGTATCTGGGGCACGGCTATTACCAGTTGAACGGCCAGCTCTATTACATGGGCGAACAAGTCGGTGCGTATCCGAGCGGCGGCACCGTCGTCGTTCATGTCGAGGATCGCACGCGCCCCAGGCCGGACGACTATCCGAAGGGACGTCTGTATTGCCGCGTCGAGCAGCACGCCAGCATTCTCGAAACCTCGACCGGCCTGCGGATCGAGCGGATCGTCGACGACAACTGAACCGCGTGCGTAGCCGGTCCGGGCTGGCGCATTTGCCGCGCACGACCGGCAAACCCTTTCCGATCAATGGCTTGGTGCCGTTAATGGCAGGTTGTCCACAAGCTTGCCAACACAATCTGTGGAAAAGCCACGCGTCGTGCGTCGCGCGCGTCAGGCCGGCTGCGGAAAGCGCACCGTGACGGTCAGCCCGCGTCCGCCGGGCGTGGTGCCGAGCGCGACCGTCGCGCGATGCTGTTCGGCGATCCGCTTGACGATCGACAGCCCGAGCCCGCTGCCCGACGACGTGACGGCCTGCGCGCCTTCGCCGCGATAGAAGCGTTCCCACACGTCGGTGCGCTCGGCTTCAGGGATCCCGGGGCCGTCGTCGGCGACTTCGAGCACGGGCGTCGTGCCGTCGATGCGTGCGGACACATCGACACGCGCGCCGTCGCCCGCATAGCGGATCGCGTTGTCGACGAGGTTGTTCAGCAGCACGCGCAGCGTGTCCGCATTGCCCGACGTCATCACGGGCGTCGACACGATCGCGCCGAGATCGATCCGGTGCGCGTCGGCGACGCGCGTGCGATCCGACACCACCGACCGGCACAGCGCGGCGAGATCGACGGGCGCCGACGCGGACGCGGCCGCCTGCGCATCGGGCTCGAGGCGCGCGAGCGTCAGCAACTGCTCGGCGAGGTGGCCGAGGCGCGTCGTGCCTGCATGGATCTGCGCGAGGATGTGCTCGCGTTCCTCGGCGGTCGACGCGCGCCGCAGCAACTGCGACTGGATCGACAGCCCCATGATCGGCGTGCGCAATTCGTGCGCGGCATCGGCGATGAAGTGCCGCTGCAGCGTGAACGAGCGGTCGAGGCGCGCGAGCAGGTCGTTGATCGCTTCGGCGAGCGGACGGACTTCGTTCGGCATCGAGCCGACGTCGACCGGTTCCAGATTGTTCGCATTCCTGCGTTTGAGGCCGGATGCAATCGAGCGCAGCGGCCGCAGCCCCGCGCCGATGCCGAACCACAGGCCGATTGCGAGCAGCGGCAGCATCGAGAACACCGGCCAGAGCAGGTGCACCGCGATGCCCGCGATCGCTTCCCATCGCGCATGGCGGGCCTGCGCGAGCCGGATCGTCGTGCCGCCGCGCTCGGTGACATAGGTGCGCCACGGCTGGCCGTCGACGTCGACGCTCGCAATGCCTTTCTGCTCGGGCGGCGGCAGATTCGAATCGCGGTCGGTCGAATACACGAGCGTGCCGTTGCGCCAGACCTGCAGCAGCACCGCGTCGGGGTCGCTCGCCTCGAAGCCGTGCTTGCCGTTGGCGTGGTTGCTGAACGACAGCTCGCCGTTCGGGCCGACGACGATCTGCTTCGACATGCTGCGCATCTGGTCGTCGAGCAGGTCGTCCAGCTCGCGCAGCGCGCCCCAGTAGGTGCCTGCACTCGCGACGAGGCCGATCACGCACGCGGCCGGCATCAGCCACGTCAGCAGGCGCCGCCGCAGCGACGCGTTGCGCCAGCGCGCGATCGCCTGTTGCATGCGCGTCATGCGCCGTCACCGATCCGGTAGCCGACGCCGCGCACCGTGCGGATCATGTCGTGGCCGAGTTTCTTGCGCAGGTTGTGGATATGCACCTGCACGGCGTTGCTCTCGATTTCCTCGCCCCAGCTGTATAGCCGCTCCTCGAACTGCTCGCGCGAAATCACCGCGCCCGGGTCGCGCATCAGCTCGTGCAGCAGCACGAACTCTTTCGGCGACAGCGGCACTTCGTCGTCGTTGAGCCAGACGAGGTGCTTGACGGGGTCGAGCCGCAGCGGGCCGATCACGAGCGTCGTCTGCGCGCGGCCCGCATGGCGGCGGTTCACGGCGCGGATGCGGGCGAGCAGCTCGTCGAGCTCGAACGGCTTGACGAGATAGTCGTCCGCGCCGCTGTCGAGGCCTGCGATGCGGTCGGGCACGCCGTCGCGCGCGGTGATGATGATCGCGGGAAGGTTCTCGTCGCGGCGGCGCAGCGCGGCGAGCACCGACAGGCCGTCGCGGTTCGGCAGCCCGAGATCGAGCAGCAGCAGGCCGTAGCCGGTCGCGCGCAGCGCGAGGGACGCGGCGTCGCCGTCCTTCACCCAGTCGACCGCGAAGCCTTCCTGTTTGAGGCCCTGTTCGAGCCCGCTGCCGATCAGCGGATCGTCCTCGACGAGCAATACGCGCATGAATTGGTGTCTCTTCAACGGGGTGCCGTGGCACCCGGGGTTCCCATGATAAGCGCCCGTGTCTTAGGTGGACCTTAAATGCGGGCGGCGCGCGGCGGGCTTGCGCAGGCGTCCGATGCGGCGCCGTGTTGCTTCGGCGCGGCCTTCAGGTTTGCTTAATCTTACGGTCCGTAATCTGGCGCCGTCGCGTCCAACGGGGCGCGGCATCCCATCGAAGAAGAGGACCACGATCATGAAACACCTGGCCAGAATCCTGACGATTGCGCTCGCCACGCTGCCCGCCGCCGTCTACGCGCAATACACGGGGCCGTCCACGCTGACCACGACGACAGTGAAGGAACTGCTCGCGAACGGCAAGGACGACCAGCACGTGCAGTTGCAGGGCCGCATCGTCAAGCATGTCGGCGGCGAGGATTACGAATTCGCCGATGCGACCGGCACGATCCGCGTCGAGATCGACCACAAGCTGTGGACGGCCGGCCAGCCCGTCAGCGACAAGAGTGAAGTGAAAGTGACCGGCGAATTCGAGCGCAAATGGTCGGGCAGCGTGAAGGTCGACGCCGATCACGTGGAAGTGCTGCGCTGACCGGTGCGCGCGGGGCCGGTGATACCATGGACGACCGGTTCCCGTTCCCATCAAGATGGCCGCCAATTTCGACGAACTCGCGTCCCGGATCCGGGCGCAATTTTCCGAGCTGAGCCCGCAATTCCAGGCGGGCGCTGCCTTCCTCCTCGATCATCCCGACGAAGTCGCCACCTCGTCGATGCGCAAGGTCGCCCAGCGCGCGCAGGTGCAGCCCGCGTCGCTCGTGCGGCTCGCGCAGCAATTCGGCTTCCCCGGCTGGAACGAGCTGCGCGACCTGTGCGTCGCACGCGTGCGCACGCGCCCCGAGCCGCTCACGCAGCGGGCGCGCTCGCTCGTGCGGCCCGACGCGAAGGCGTCGCTCGCGCACGACCTGCTCGCCGCGCAACAGCACAACCTGTCGGCCACCGCCGCGCAGAACGAGCATGCGCTCGCCGATGCCGCGAAACTGATCCGCAAGGCGTCGCACGTGCACGTCGCGGGGTTTCGCTCGTGCTATCCGGTCGCGTTCGGCTTCGTGTACGGCTACCGGCTGTTCCGTCCGACCGTGTCGCTGCTCAACGGCGTGGCCGGCTCGCTCGAAATGGAACTGCGGACGATCGCGAAGCAGAGCGTGACCGTCGTCGTCAGCTTCGCGCCGTATTCGGCGGAAGCGACCCGCGTCGCGCAGGCCGCGAAGGAGCAGGGCAGCCGGATCGTCGCGATCACCGACAGCGCGGTGTCGCCGATTGCACTGCACGCGGATGCGCAACTGATCTTCACGCACGACAGCCCGTCGTTCTTCCCGTCGCTGGTCGCCGCGCACGCGATGGCCGAAGCGCTGGTCGCGCAGTTGCTGGCGCTCGAAGGCAGCGATGCGGTCGCCGCGCTCGAGCGCACGGAAGCGGAACTGCACGCGAAGGGCGCTTACGTCGTTTGACGCCGGTCGACCGGCTTCAACGCATTCTTATTGTCGATTCAAGCGGATTCAGCCGATGACGTTCACATACGAGGTGACGGACGCGGGCGACGCGAACGTTCGCAAGCAGATCGTCGCGCCGCTCGTCCGGTTCAACGAAAGCCAGGCGGGCCCGAACGACGCCCGTCCGCTGGCCGTGGTCGTGACCGATGGCGACGGCGCGGTGGTCGGTGGCCTGTGGGGCAGCACGGCATACGGCTGGCTGCATGTCGACCTGCTCGTGGTGCCCGAGGCCGCGCGCGGCCAGGGCGCGGGCACGCGCATCATGGATCTGGCCGAGGCGGAAGCCGTCGCGCGCGGCTGCCACAGCGCGTGGCTCGACACGTTCGACTTCCAGGCGCGGCCGTTCTACGAGAAACGCGGCTATGTCCGCTTCGGCGAGTTGCCGGACTATCCGGTCGGGCACACGCGCATTTTCCTGACGAAGACGCTCACGGGCTGAGCATCGCGGCCGCATGGCGCGGCACGGTTGACGACGTCGCCGGCCGTCGCCTAGGATACCGGTCAGCGATGCAGGTCGCTTCCGGGTCCGCGGAAAGGGTTGAACCCACCTGTCGCAGCAAATTCAGCTTTCCCCCTGTCCTTTGTGCTGGCGGTATTGCGGACCTTCGGCCATTCACTGCACGAGGATTCGCATGAAAAAGCTGCCTCCCAAGGCCAATCCCGATCATCTGAAAAAGCAGGCCAAGGCATTGTTGCGCCTGTACCGGCAAGGTGACGCCGATGCCGTCGCACGCTTTGTCCGGTTTCTCCCCGCTGCCGCGAACCGCACGCACGACGAAGCGCTCGCGCTCGGGCTCCGGCTGCACGACGCGCAATCCTGCATCGCGCGCGAGTACGGTTTTGCGTCATGGGCCGATCTCGGCGCGTTCGTCGAAACGCATGCGCTGGCGGGGCAACAGCGGTCGGCGCTGATCCGGCGCTGGCTCGACCTGGCCTACGGCGGCGACGTGACCGGCGGCTACGACGCACCCCGGCCGCGCGTCGCCGCGCAATTGCTGCTCGACCATCCCGATCTCGTTGCGGGCGATCCGACCGTCGCCTGCGCGGCCGGCGACCTCGATGCCGTAAAGGCGGCACTGGCCGCCGATCCCGGCTGGATCGCGCGCGCCGGCGGCGTGCTGAAGTTGCCGCCGCTGGTCGCCGTCACCCATTCGCGGCTCGGGCAGCTTCCCGAGTTTGCCGCGCGGCTGCGCGCTTGCGCGCGTCTCCTGCTCGATGCCGGCGCCGATCCGAACCAGCGGATCGGCAACCGCTTTCCGCCGGCTTCGCTCGCCGAGCCCGACGAAGCGGAGCCGCTGTCGGCCCTGTACGGCGCGGCAGGCGTCAATCGCGATCCGGTTCTCACCGCCATGCTGCTGGAAGCCGGTGCCGACCCGAACGACGGCGAATCTCTGTATCACTCGGTGGAGAATCCGGCCTGTACGCGCGTGCTGCTCGAACACGGCGCGCGGGTGGGCGGGACGAATGCGTTGCGGCGCGCGTTCGACATGCGCGACGCGGATGCGCTCGAACTGCTGCTCGCGCATGGCGGCGACCCGAACGAGCCGCCCGGCGCGGGGCTGGCGCAGACCTGGGG
>NZ_JAAGPE010000150.1:0-23244 GCF_017104605.1 Burkholderia sp. Ac-20384
TGCGGTGTTCGGCACGCACGTCGTATGGCGCGGCGCGAGGATGACGGTCGTCGGCGGCGAACGCGCGACGGCGGCAGTGGAAGCAGTGGACGGCCGCTAGGGCCGTTCCGACCGAACCCGGCCCGAGGGCCGAGACGCGCTGCACGGCGAGGCCGTGCGGCGCGACATGACAGAGAGGCGGGCGCCGGCAGGGCGGCCCGCGGTTTTTGACTGAATCGTTGTGACGAATCGAACTATGCAGGCTACCGGAGCATTCATGAAAACGCTGTTCTTGCAGGCCCCTTCGTATGACGGCTTCGACGGCGGAGCCGGCTCGCGCTATCAGGCGAAGCGCGAAATCCGTTCCTTCTGGTATCCGACGTGGCTCGCACAGCCGGCCGCGCTCGTGCCGGGCAGCCGCGTTGTCGACGCACCGGCCGACGGCCTGTCGGTCGAGGAAACACTGAAGATCGCCAACGACTACGACCTCGTGATCATCCACACGAGCACGCCGTCGTTCCCGACCGATGCGATGTTCGCGCAGGACCTGAAGAAGATGAAGCCGTCGATGCTGGTCGGCATGGTCGGCGCGAAGGTGATGGTCGATCCGCACAACTCGCTCACGGCGAGCGAGTCGATCGACTTCGTGTGCCGCGAGGAATTCGACTACACCTGCAAGGAAATCGCCGAAGGCAAGCCGTTCCCGGAGATCAAGGGCTTGAGCTGGCGCGCGAAGGACGGCTCGATCGAGCACAACGAAGCGCGTCCGATCCTCGAGAACATGGACGAACTGCCGTTCGTCGCGCCCGTCTACAAGCGCGACCTGAAGATCGACAACTACTTCATCGGCTACCTCAACTATCCGTACGTCTCGATCTACACGGGCCGCGGCTGCAAGTCGCGCTGCACCTTCTGCCTGTGGCCGCAGACGGTCAGCGGCCATCGCTACCGCACGCGCTCGGTCGAGAACGTGCTCGCGGAAGCGAAGTGGATCCGCGACAACATGCCGGAAGTGAAGGAACTGATGTTCGACGACGACACCTTCACCGACGACCTGCCGCGCGCTGAAGCCATCGCGATCGGCCTGGGCAAGCTCGGCATGACGTGGTCGTGCAATGCGAAGGCGAACGTGCCGTACAAGACGCTGAAGGTCATGAAGGAAAACGGCCTGCGCCTGCTGCTGGTCGGCTTCGAATCCGGCGACGACCAGATCCTCGTGAACATCAAGAAGGGCGTGCGCACCGATTTCGCGCGCCGCTTCAGCGCGGACTGCAAGAAGCTCGGCATCAAGATCCACGGCACCTTCATCCTCGGCTTGCCGGGCGAGACGCAGGAGACCATCAAGAAGACGATCGAGTACGCGAAGGAAATCAATCCGCACACGATCCAGGTGTCGCTCGCCGCGCCGTATCCGGGCACGACGCTCTACAAGCAGGCCGTGGAAAACGGCTGGATGGAAGAGAACAAGACCATCAACCTGGTGAGCAAGGAAGGCGTGCAGCTCGCGGCGATCGGCTATGCGCACCTGTCGCGCGACGAGATCTATCACCATCTCGAGCAGTTCTATCGCCAGTTCTACTTCCGTCCGTCGAAGATCTGGGAAATCGTCCGCGAAATGCTGACGAGCTGGGACATGATGAAGCGCCGTCTGCGCGAAGGCGTCGAGTTCTTCCGCTTCCTGCGCGCCCACGAGGCCTGATTCGTGGCGACGCAGCCGGCGGCGCGGGCGCTGATCTTCACCGCGGACGACTTCGGGCTGCACCCGCGCGTCAACGCGGCGGTCGAGCGCGCGCACCGCGACGGCGTGCTGAACGCCGCCAGCCTGATGGTCGGCGCGCCCGCCGCTCAAGATGCGATCGAGCGCGCGCGGCGGCTGCCGTCGCTCGCGGTCGGTCTGCATCTCGTCCTCGCGGACGGGCCGGCCACGCTGCCCGCGCATGAGATTCCCGCGCTCGTCGGCCCCGACGGGCGGTTCGGCGATGCGATGGCGAAGGACGGCTGTCGCTTCTTTTTCCTGCCGCACGTGCGGGCGCAGCTGCGCCGCGAGATTCGCGCGCAGTTCGACGCGTTCGCGGCGAGCGGCCTGCCGCTCGACCACGTGAACGCGCACAAGCATTTCCACCTGCATCCGACCGTGCTGTCGCTGATCATCGAGATCGGCCGCGACTACGGGTTGCGCGCGGTCCGGCTGCCATACGAGACGAGTGCGCCCGCGCTGCTCAAGCCGTGGATCGCGCTCGTGCGCGCGCGGCTCGACCGCGCGGGGCTCGCGCACAACGACTACGTGGTCGGGATCGAGCATACGGGCGCGATGGACGAGGCCGTGCTGCTCGACGCGCTGGCCACGCTGCCGCCGGGCGTCGGCGAGATCTACTGCCATCCGGCCGAGGCCGGCGATGGTCCGATCACGCCGACGATGGCCGGCTATCGTCCGGTGGACGAACTCGATGCGCTGCTGTCGCCGCGCGTTGCGGCCGCGCTGAAAGCAGCGGGCGTCGCGACCGGCGGCTTTGCCGACGTATTCGGCCAGCCCGCCGCACCGCGCGGTGCACGGGCGTCGCGCGCACCGGGAGCGCAGCCGTCATGACCAAGTGGATCAAATGGCTCGGCTGGCCGCTCGGCATCGGCATCCTGCTCGCGCTGGGGCTGCACGAAGGCATCGGCGACGTGTCGCAGATGCTCGCGCGCGCCGGTTATGCGCTGCTGTGGCTGGTGCCGTTCCATGCGCTGCCGCTGCTGCTCGACGCGTACGCGTGGCACCTGCTGCTCGACAAGCGCTCGTCGCTGCCGTTCCTGTGGTGGATCGCGACGGTCCGCGAAGCGGTGAACCGGCTGCTGCCGGTGGTCGGGATCGGCGGCGAGCTGGTCGGCATCCGGCTCGCGCGCTGGCAGGTGCCCGACGCGAGCCGCGTGACCGCGTCGGTGATCGTCGAGGTGCTCGTGACGATCGTCGTCCAGTATGCGTTCGCGGCGCTCGGCCTCGTGCTGCTGCTTGCAACGACGGACAACATGGGCGGCGGCACGATCGGCCTTGCGCTGTTGCTGACGCTGCCGCTGCCGGTACTCGGCGTCGTGCTGATGCGTCGCGGCGGCATCTTCCATGCGATCGAGCGTTTCGCGGGCCGCCTGCTCGGCGATTCGCACCGGCTGCTCCAGGGCGTGGACGGCAAGCGGCTCGATGCCGACATCGATGGGCTGATGTCGCGCACGGGCCTGCTGTTCAGCGCATTCCTCTGGCAGCTGGCCGGCTACATGCTCGGCGCGCTCGAGATCTACTGGGCGCTCGCGCTGCTCGGCCATCCGGTGTCGATCGGCGGCGCGATCGCGATCGAGGCGATGACGCAGGCCGTGCGCCATGCGGCGTTCATGGTGCCGGGCGGCCTCGGCGTGCAGGAGGCGACCGTCGTGTTGCTCGCGCAGATGTTCGGCGTCGACCGCGAGACGGCGCTGTCGCTCGCGCTGGTCAAGCGCGGCCGCGAGGTGCTGTTCGGCTGCCTGGCGCTCGGTTCGTGGCAGCTGGCCGAACTCGTGCGCACGCGGCGCCGCATCGATGCGCCGCCGGCCGTGCCGCGCGCGCCGGAAGCGACGAGCCGCGTGGCCGAGACTGAAACCGAAACGATGCATTAATACGAGACGGGCCGCGCGCCCGTCTCGCGCTTTTGGCGTCGCGCGGGTATCCTTGCCGCGTGTTTTCTCGACGCGCATTTCTTCCGATGAATTTCCGTTTCCGGCTGCTTCCCGTCACGATGCTGGCCGCCGCGCTGGCTCTGACCGGCTGCGACGACAAGCAAGGCAACCTCGACGTGCAACGTATCAGGGACTTCTTCAACGCGATCAAGCCCGCGCCGCTGCTGCTGAAGGGGCTGAAGGTCGGCGAATCGACCGAGGCCGACGTGCGCGGCACGATGGGCAAGCCCGAGACCGAGCGCGACTTCACCGACGGCTCGAAGCGGCTCGAATACCCGCGCGGCCCGATGGGCAACCAGACGTGGTTCGTCGATCTCGATGCGAACGGCCGCTACACGGGCGCGACGCAGGTGCTGACCGCCGAGAATTTCGCGAAGGTGCGCCCGGGAATGAACGAGGACGAGGTGCGGCGCCTGCTGGGCAAGCCCGGCGACATCGCGCAGTACCCGCTCAAGCCCGAGATCGTCTGGAGCTGGCGCTGGCTCGAGGACGGCGTCAACACCGACGCGTTCTTCAACGTCCATTTCGGCCCGGACGGGCTTGTCTATACGACTTCGCGCTCCGACATCCTGAAGGGGCGGTAAGCGCAGCCTCAGCCGTCTTCGGCGCTATATCGAAAAAGCGACCGGAAAATTGCAAAAAGTCCGCTTCCCTGCCGGTTGTCCGGTTGTCAGGGAGCGGCTTTTTTCCTTTTGAAACAGCGGCGTAGGCCGCAGTTGCAAATGATGGGACGGATTGTTGCGACGCAGCAATCGCGTGCAAGGTGGTTTGAGGCAATCAATTTCGCTTGCGACTATCCGCGTCAGCCCGGCGCGGGACAGGCATACGCGTCGGCAACCATTCCAACTCTGGAGACGCGCGTGTTCCTTTACGGCTTTGGTCCTGTCCTCTGGGCCGGCACCGTGCAGACCATCGAGCTGTCGGTGCTGTCGCTCGCCACTGCGGTGGCGCTGGGGCTGATCGGCGCGGTGGCGAAGCTGTCGCACAACCGGGTGCTGCGAGCGATCGCGACCGGTTATACGACGCTGATCCGCTCGGTGCCCGATCTCGTCCTGATGCTGCTGTTGTTCTACAGCATCCAGATCTGGCTGAACCAGTTCACCGACTTCGTCGGCTGGGACCAGATCGACATCGACCCGTTCGTGGCCGGCGTGCTGACGCTCGGCTTCATCTACGGCGCGTACTTCACCGAGACGTTCCGCGGCGCGTTCCTGTCGGTGCCGCGCGGCCAGCTCGAAGCCGGTGCGGCTTACGGGATGAGCGGCGCACGCGTGTTCGCGCGGATCATGTTTCCGCAGATGATGCGCTTTGCGTTGCCCGGGATCGGGAACAACTGGCAGGTGCTCGTGAAGGCGACCGCGCTGGTGTCGATCATCGGCCTCGCGGACGTCGTGAAGGCCGCGCAGGACGCCGGCAAGAGCACGTTCAACATGTTCTTCTTCATCCTCGTCGCGGCGCTGATCTATCTCGCGATCACGACCGTTTCCAACCTCGTGCTGATCCAGCTCGAGAAGCGTTATTCCATGGGCGTGCGGCACGCAGATCTATGATCGAGATTCTCCAGGAATTCGGCCAGGCGTTCCTTTACTGGGACGGCCAGCGCCTCTCCGGCCTCGCGGTGACGCTGTGGCTGCTCGTCGCGTCGATTTCGCTCGGCTTCGTGTGCGCGGTGCCGCTCGCGGTTGCGCGCGTGTCGAAGAACAAGTGGGTGTCGACGCCGGTGCGGTTCTACACGTACGTGTTCCGCGGCACGCCGCTCTACGTGCAGTTGCTGCTGCTGTACACGGGCATGTACAGCCTCGAGTTCGTGCGTTCGCACTCGCTGCTCGACGCGTTCTTCCGCAGCGGCTTCAACTGCGCGATTCTCGCGTTCGCGCTGAACACCTGCGCGTACACCACCGAGATCTTCGCGGGGGCGATCCGCGCGATTCCTCACGGCGAGGTCGAGGCTGCGCGTGCGTACGGGATGTCGCCGTTCACGATGTACCGCCGCGTGATCCTGCCGTCGGCGTTGCGCCGCGCGCTGCCGCTGTACAGCAACGAGGTGATCCTGATGCTGCACGCGACGACCGTCGCGTTCACCGCGACCGTGCCGGACATCCTGAAGGTCGCGCGCGATGCGAATTCCGCGACCTACATGGCGTTCCAGTCGTTCGGAATCGCCGCGCTGATCTATCTTGCGGTATCGTTCGCACTCGTCGCGGCGTTTCGCCGCGCGGAGCGCCACTGGCTTGCGTATCTCGCGGCCGCCCGTCATTGAATCACTTCGAGGAGAGCCAGTTGGCCGAGATCACTCAAACGAGCGCTGCCGCTTCCACCAAGCTTGCCGCGGTCGATATTCACAAGCGCTACGGTGACAACGAAGTGCTCAAGGGCGTATCGCTGAACGCGAAGGCCGGCGACGTCATCAGCATCATTGGCGCGAGCGGCTCGGGCAAGAGCACGTTCCTGCGCTGCATCAATTTTCTCGAGCGACCGAATGCGGGGCAGATCGTCGTCGACGGCGAAGCCGTGCGCACGAAGACCGACCGCGCCGGCGCGCTCGAGGTTGCCGATCACAAGCAGTTGCAGCGCATTCGCACGAAGCTCGCGATGGTGTTCCAGCACTTCAACCTCTGGGCGCACATGAACGTGCTCGAGAACGTGATGGAAGCGCCGCTGCACGTGCTTGGCGTTTCGAAGAAGGAAGCCGAGGAGCGTGCGCGCGAGTATCTGGAGAAGGTCGGCTTGCCGCCGCGCGTCGAGAAGCAGTATCCGTCGCACCTGTCGGGTGGCCAGCAGCAGCGCGTGGCGATTGCGCGTGCGCTGGCGATGCATCCGGACGTGATGTTGTTCGACGAGCCGACGTCGGCACTCGACCCGGAGCTGGTGGGCGAAGTGCTGAAGGTGATGCAGAAGCTGGCCGAGGAAGGCCGCACGATGATCGTCGTCACGCACGAGATGGGTTTCGCGCGTAACGTGTCGAACCATGTGATGTTCCTGCATCAGGGGCGGACCGAGGAAGAGGGCGATCCGAAGGAAGTGCTGGTACGCCCGCAGAGCGAGCGGCTGAAGCAGTTCCTGTCGGGCAGTCTCAAGTAACGCGACAAGGCAGGTTTCAACCGTGGTACCGGTGTCTCGTCCCGCAGGCGCCACCCGCACGACGCAGGTGGCGATCGTTGCATTGCCGCCCGTGTCGATGTCGGGCGTGGGTCCGATCGTCGATGCGCTGAACCTCGCGAACGAGATCGACGGGCGGCTGCTGTATCGCTGGCAGGTGTGTTCGTGGGACGGGCGGCCCGTGCCGCTCGCCGGCGGCGCGCAGTGGCATGCCGATGCGGCGTTCAACGATGCGATTGCGTGTGACTGGGTCATCGTCGTGTCGGAGCGGTTTCAGCAGTTTGCCGACTATCGGTTGTTTCTCGCGAGTCTCGCGAGGGTGGGGCAGCGGACGCCGATCGTCACTGGCATTCACCACGGCGTGTGGTGGCTCGCGATGGCCGGGCAGCTTTCCGGGTATCGCGTGAGCGTGAACTGGGAGACGTATCAGCAGTTCGCCGAACAGTTCGAGCGATCGATCGTCACGCAGCAGATATTCGAGATCGATCGCGATCGGGCCACCTGTGCCGGTGGGCAGGCTACTGTTGACTTCATGCTGGCCATGATTGGCCGGGAACATGGGCCGGACCTCGCGGAGAGGATCGCCGATGCGCTCGGCGCCGGGACGCTGCGGAGTGGCGAGGAGCGCCAACGGATTCCTTTCGTTACTGCGCCGGGCGAGCGGCATCCTCGGTTGAATGATGCTTTGCTGTTGATGGAAGCTAATGTCGAAGATCCTTTGACGACCGATGAGATCGCCGAGCTCGTTGGCGTTTCACGCCGGCAACTGGAGCGGCTCTTTCGACAGTATCTCGGGGCGATGCCCTCCAAGTATTACCTCAATCTTCGGTTGCTCAAGGCTCGGACTCAGTTGCAGCGGACTAGCAAGTCGGTTGTGCAGGTTAGTCTTGCCTGTGGGTTTTCTTCTGCTGCGCACTTTTCTAATGCGTACCGGGAGAGGTTTGGTGTCACTCCGCGGGAAGATCGGAGAGCGTGGCTCGAGAAGCAGACCGGTGGAGGCAGCGAGCCTCGGGGGGGCGCGCTTGTCGAGCGCGGTGCGAAGGATTGAATTTGTTTTGGGTGGTTCGCTTTTGTTTGTCGTGAAGCACCTGTTGTCTTGTCGGTCTATTAGTGTCGCCCCTGCGCGGGGCGGCGGTTACTTTTCTTTGTCTTGCCAAAGAAAAGTAACCAAAAGAAAGGCGCTCGGAGAACGCATGACTTCCCGGTGCCGTAGCGCTCGGAGTGGACCGCGCCTAAGTGTCCGCGCCAGTCACGAACACGGAGTGGTTCGAGCAATGGTTCTGACATCACTCACCACCCAACAGAGCGGTATACCGCCCGCCAGCTCCATCCTCGCTTCGCTCGGCTGCAAGGTACTTCACGTCGCTTTGCATGCGCTCGCATACTTCTGGCCGCAATACAGCAGCGGGACAGGCTCTCTCTTTGCTCACACCATTCGTACCTATCGGACTGCTTGCCATCGGTAAGTGTTTGATAACGTCGTGAGCACATGTGCACGTCAGTGCGTGAGTGCGTGAGTGCATGCTGCGTCCCTTTTTCTTTACGGATAACGGTACGCTTTGATTTTCAGAATTTGGGGTGCATGTCTGAGATTGCTGGAGCTGATTGACTTCAAGTGTTACTGGAGGGGATGTCCCAGTCGGCCGAGCGAAGCGAGGGCGGAGCTAGCGGGAGGTATACCGCTCTGTTGGGTAGTGGGAGGTGTCAGAACCATTGCTCGAACCACTCCGTGTTCGTGACTGGCGCGGACACTTAGGCGCGGTCCACTCCGAGCGCTACGGCACCGGGAAGTCATGCGTTCTCCGAGCGCCTTTCTTTTGGTTACTTTTCTTTGGCAAGACAAAGAAAAGTAACCGCCGCCCCGCGCAGGGGCGACACTAATAGACCGACAAGACAACAGGTGCTTCACGACAAACAAAAGCGAACCCCAAAAAACCCCCAAAATACCGACACGAAACCTCGAAGCACCCGCCCGAGAGGGCAAAAACAAAGCGCACTATCCGCTTCCGATAGAACCCGTCGCAATTCCGCAAGACGCTTGCGTCACCCTTACCTAAACTTGATCCTGTTGAACCCTCTTACGAAACCGAAAGGAACGACCATGACGACCTCGACCGTGAACCGCCAGACATTCGATGAAGTGATGGTGCCGGTATTTTCCCCCGCGCCGTTCGTGCCGGATCGCGCAGAGGGCTCCCGCGTGTGGGACACGGCCGGCCGCGAATACATCGATTTCGCGTGCGGCATCGCCGTGACGTCGCTCGGCCACGGCCACCCGGAACTGCTGAAAGTCCTGGACGAACAAAGCCGCAAGCTCTGGCACATCGGCAACGGCTACACGAACGAGCCGGTGCTGCGCCTCGCGAAGCGCCTCGAATCGCTGACCTTCGCCGACCGCGCATTCTTCGCGAACTCGGGCGCGGAAGCGAACGAAGCCGCACTGAAGCTCGCGCGCCGCGTCGCGTTCGATCGCCACGGCGCCGATAAAGCCGAAATCATCTCGTTCGTGCAGTCGTTCCACGGCCGCACGTTCTTCACGGTCAGCGTCGGCGGCCAGCCGAAGTACTCGGAAGGCTTCGGCCCCGTGCCGGCCGGCATCAAGCACCTGCCGTACAACGACATCGAAGCCGCGAAGGCCGCGATCGGCCCGCAAACCTGCGCGGTGATCGTCGAGCCCGTGCAAGGCGAAGGCGGCGTGATCCCGGCCGATCCGGCCTTCCTGAAGGCGCTGCGCGAAGCGTGCGACGCACACGGCGCACTGCTGATTTTCGACGAAGTGCAAACGGGCGTCGGCCGCACGGGCCAGTTCTACGCTTACATGGATACCGGCGTCACGCCGGACATCCTGACGACCGCCAAGGCGCTCGGCAACGGCTTCCCGATCGGCGCGATGCTGACGACGAACGAACTGGCCGCGCACTTCAAGGTCGGCGTGCACGGCACGACGTACGGCGGTAACCCGCTCGCATCGGCGATCGCCGACAAGGTCGTCGAACTGATCGGCGACCCGGCGCTGCTCGAAGGCGTGCGCGAACGCAGCGTGCGCCTGAAGGGTGCGCTCGAGCGCATCAACGCGCGCTTCGGCATCTTCAAGGACGTGCGCGGCAAGGGCCTGCTCGTCGGCGCCGAACTCACCGCCGCATTCGACGGCCGCGCGAAGGACTTCGTCACCGCAGCAGCAGAAAACGGCCTGATCATGCTGATCGCCGGCCCGAACGTGCTGCGCTTCGTACCGTCGCTGGTGATCCCGTTCGACCTGCTCGACGAAGGCATGAAGCGCTTCGAGAAGGCAGTCGAGCAAGTGCTCGCCGCTCAGGAAGCCACCGCGCGCTGATCGGCGCACCCATCGCAGACAGGAACGACGATGCTATTTGTTCGCCCCGGCAAACTCACGGATCTCGATGCGCTCGCGCACATGGCGCGCACCGCGCAGCCGGTCCTGCACTCGCTGCCGCACGACCGCGCGGCGCTCGAAGCGCGCGTGGCGCTCTCCGAGGATTCGTTTCGCGCGGACGTCGACTTCGCCGGCGAGGAGTTCTACCTCTTCGTGCTCGAGGATTCGACGACCGGCAAGCTGCTCGGCACGGCGAGCATCGTGGCCGCGGCCGGCTACTCGGAACCGTTCTACGCGTTCCGCAACGACGCACTGATCCACGCGTCGCGCGAGCTGCACGTGAACCGCAAGATCCATGCGCTCACGATGTCGCACGAGCTGACCGGCAAGAGCCGGCTGGCGGGCTTCTACGTCGATCCGTCGCTGCGCGGCGACGCGGCCGCGCACCTGATCTCGCGTGCGCGGATGATGTACATCGCCGCGAATCGCCGCCGCTTCACGCCGGAAGTGTTTACGCTGCTGCTCGGCGTGAGCGACGGCAACGGCGCATCGCCGTTCTGGGAAGCGGTGGGCCGCAAGTTCTTCGGCCGCGACTTCACCGACGTCGACATCGCGTCGGGCGGCCGCAGCCGTACCTTCATCGCGGAAGTGATGCCGGCGTATCCGCTCTACGTGCCGCTGCTGCCGGAAGCCGCGCAGCGCGTGCTCGGCGAGCCGAACGAATCGGCGCTGCTCGCGTACGACATCCATCTCGAGGAAGGCTTCGAGCCCGACCGCTTCGTCGACATCTTCGACGCGGGCCCGGTGCTGACCGCGCAGGTCGACCGCACCGCGTGCGTGAAGCACGGCGCCGAGCGCATCGTGCGCGAGGCCGCGCACCAGCAGGGCGATGTCGCATACATGGTGTCGACGGGTAGCGGCGAATCGTTCCGCTGCGTGCTGGCCGACCTGCCGGGCGATGCGGCCGATGCGCCGCTCGCGAGCGACGTGCGCGCAGCGCTCGATGTGAAGGATGGCGATGTCGTGCGCTGCGTGCCGCTGCACCGCCGCGACGATGAAGATTTGAAGGGAGACGCAGCATGATCGTCGTTCGGGTCGTACAAACGGGCGACGTCGATTCGCTCGTGTCGCTCGCGAAGGAAACCGGGCCGGGCCTGACCACGTTCAAGCCCGACCGCGACGCGCTCGCCGCGCGCATCGAGCGCACGCGCCGCACGCTCGCGGGCGAGGCCGCGGCCGGCGAGGCCGGCTACTTCTTCGTGATGGAAGAATCGAAGACGGGCGACATCGCGGGCGTGTGCGGGATCGAGACGCAGGTCGGCCTCGAACAGCCGTTCTACAACTATCGCGTAAGCACGGTCGTGCACGCGAGCCAGGAGCTCGGCGTGTGGACGCGGATGTCCGCGCTGAACATCTCGCACGACCTGACCGGCTATGCGGAAGTGTGCTCGCTGTTCCTGAGCCCGCGCTATCGTACGGGCGGCGTGGGCGGCCTGCTGTCGCGCTCGCGCTTCATGTTCATCGCGCAGTTCCGCGAGCGCTTTCCGGAACGCATCTGCGCGGAATTGCGCGGCCACTTCGACGAAGACGGCACGTCGCCGTTCTGGCGCGCAGTCGGTTCGCACTTCTACCAGATCGATTTCAACGCGGCCGACTATCTCAGCTCGCACGGCCGCAAGTCGTTCCTCGCGGAACTGATGCCGCGCTATCCGGTGTACGTCGACCTGCTGCCGCAGGACGCACAGGACGCGGTCGGCCTCACGCACCGCGATACGCTGCCGGCCCGCAAGATGCTCGAAGCGGAAGGGCTGCGTTACCAGAATCACGTCGACATCTTCGACGCGGGCCCCGTGCTCGAATGCCACGTCAACGACCTGCGCACGGTGCGCGAGAGCGTCGTCGTGCCGGTCGCGATCGGCGTGCCGGATGCACGGGACGACGCTCCGAAGTCGCTCGTGTCGAACACGTCGCTCACCGACTTCCGCGTCGGCGTCGCGCCGGGCGTGGTCGCGAACGGCTCGTTCGTGCTGTCGGCCGACGATGCCGTCGCGCTCGACGTGAAGGCCGGCGATCCGGTCCGCGTGCTGCCGCTCAAAGTCAAACAGGGATAAACGAATCATGACGGAACTCTTCATCGACGGCGCCTGGGTCGCAGGCTCGGGCCCCGTGTTCGCTTCGCGCAACCCCGGCACCGACGAGATCGCATGGCAGGGTGAAAGCGCGTCGGCGGCCGACGTCGATCGTGCGGTCGCAAGCGCGCGCCGCGCATTCGCCGGCTGGTCGGCGCTCGACTTCGAATCGCGCTGCGCGATCGTCAAGCGTTTCGCCGCGTTGCTCAACGAACGCAAGGAAGCCATCGCGGCCGCGATCGGCCGCGAGACGGGCAAGCCGCTGTGGGAAGCGCGCACCGAAGTCGCGTCGATGGCCGCGAAGGTCGGCATTTCGATCCAGGCCTACCAGGAACGCACCGGCGAGAAGCGCCAGGACATGGCCGACGGCGTCGCGGTGCTGCGTCACCGTCCGCACGGTGTCGTCGCAGTATTCGGCCCGTACAACTTCCCCGGCCACTTGCCGAACGGCCACATCGTGCCCGCGCTGATCGCCGGCAATGCGGTCGTGTTCAAGCCGTCGGAGCTTGCACCGGGCGTCGCGCGCGCGACGGTCGAAGTGTGGAAGGAAGCCGGCCTGCCGGACGGCGTGCTGAACCTGGTGCAGGGCGAGAAGGACACGGGCATCGCGCTCGCGAACCATCGGCAGATCGACGGGCTGTTCTTCACCGGCAGCTCGGACACCGGCACGCTGCTGCACAAGCAGTTCGGCGGCCGTCCGGAAATCGTGCTCGCGCTCGAGATGGGCGGCAACAACCCGCTCGTGATCGGCGAAGTCGAGGATATCGACGCGGCCGTGCATCACACGATCCAGTCGGCGTTCCTGTCGGCCGGCCAGCGCTGCACGTGCGCGCGCCGCATCTTCGTGCCGCAGGGCGCGTTCGGCGACCGCTTCCTCGCGCGTCTCACCGATGTCACGTCGAAGATCACGGCCGACGTGTTCGACGCCGATCCGCAGCCGTTCATGGGCGCGGTGATCTCGGCGCGTGCCGCGGCGAAGCTCGTCGACGCGCAGTCGCGCCTGATCGAGCAGGGCGCGAAGCCGATCATCGCGATGACGCAGCGCGATCCGCGCCTCGGCTTCGTGAACGCGGCGATCGTCGACGTGACGGGCGTCGCGAACCTGCCGGACGAAGAACACTTCGGCCCGCTCGCGCAGATCGTCCGCTACGCGACGTTCGACGACGCGATCGAGCGCGCGAACGACACGGCGTTCGGCCTGTCCGCCGGCCTGCTGGCCGACGACGCGAAGACATGGGAACACTTCCGCCGCACGATTCGCGCCGGGATCGTCAACTGGAACCGGCCGACCAACGGCGCTTCCTCCGCCGCACCGTTTGGCGGCACCGGCCGCTCGGGCAACCATCGTCCGAGCGCGTACTACGCGGCCGACTATTGCGCGTATCCGATGGCGTCGGTGGAAAGCACGCAACTGACCTTGCCCGCGAGCCTGTCGCCGGGCCTGCATTTCTGATCGAGGGAACGACGATGAACGCACAAGAAGCCAATTTCGACGGGCTCGTCGGCCCGACCCACAACTACGCCGGGCTGTCGTTCGGCAACGTGGCGTCGCTCAACAACGAAAAGTCGGCAGCGAACCCGAAGGCCGCCGCGAAGCAGGGGCTGCGCAAGATGAAGCAGCTCGCGGATCTCGGTTTCGCGCAAGGCGTGCTGCCGCCGCAGGAGCGGCCGTCGCTGCGCCTGCTGCGCGAGCTCGGCTTCTCGGGCAAGGACGCGGACGTGATCGCGAAGGCCGCGAAGCAGGCGCCCGAATTGCTCGCCGCGGCGAGCTCGGCATCGGCGATGTGGACCGCGAACGCGGCCACCGTCAGCCCGTCGGCCGACACGAGCGATGGCCGCGTGCACTTCACGCCGGCGAACCTGTGCAGCAAGCTGCATCGCGCGATCGAGCACGAAGCGACGCGCCGCACGCTGTCGACGCTGTTCGCCGATCCCGCGCATTTCGCGGTGCATGAAGCGCTGACCGGCACGCCGGCACTCGGCGACGAAGGTGCGGCGAACCACACGCGCTTCTGCGCCGAATACGGCAAGCCGGGCATCGAGTTCTTCGTGTACGGCCGCGCGGAATACCGCCGCGGGCCGGAGCCGAAGCGCTTCCCGGCACGCCAGACCTTCGAGGCGAGCCGCGCGGTCGCGCATCGCCACGGGCTCGCCGAAGAAGCGACGATCTATGCGCAGCAGGATCCGGACGTGATCGACGCGGGCGTGTTCCACAACGACGTGATCTCGGTCGGCAACCGCGACACGCTGTTCACGCACGAGCGCGCGTTCGTCAACAAGCAGGCGATTTACGACACGCTGACCGCCGCGCTCGACGCACGCGGTGCGCGCCTGAACGTGATCGAGGTGCCCGAGGCAGCCGTGAGCGTGAACGACGCGGTGACGTCGTATCTGTTCAACAGCCAGCTGCTGTCGCGCGCGGACGGCTCGCAGGTGCTCGTCGTGCCGCAGGAATGCCGCGAGAACGGCAACGTCGCGGCCTATCTCGACGAACTCGCGGCCGGCAACGGCCCGATTCACGACGTGCTCGTGTTCGACCTGCGCGAAAGCATGAAGAACGGCGGCGGCCCTGCGTGCCTGCGCCTGCGCGTGGTGCTGAACGAAGCGGAGCGCGCGGCCGTCACGTCGAACGTGTGGATCAACGACACGCTGTTCACGTCGCTCGATACGTGGATCGACCGGCACTATCGCGATCGCCTCGCACCGGAAGACCTCGCCGATCCGGCGCTGCTCGAGGAATCGCACACGGCGCTCGACGAGCTCACGCAGATCCTGCGCGTCGGTTCGCTGTATGACTTCCAGCGTTGATTCGCACATGGCCGACGCGCTGCTCGACGACTTCCTCGCGTTCACGCTGACCGGCAGCGCACCGTCCGCCACGGACGGTGCCTGCGCCGCCGGCGCCGTGCGCTGGCAATGGCTCGGTGACGGGCTGCTCGCACTCGAACCGGCTGCGGCCGAGGCTGCCGATACGGCGCGCGCGAGCGTGCTGGTGTCGGCCGGCGTGCACGGCGACGAGACGGCGCCGATCGAGCTGCTGTCGATGCTTGTGCGCGATCTTGCATCGGGGGCGCTGCCGCTCGCGTGCCGGCTGCTCGTCGTGCTCGGCAACGTGCCGGCGATGCGCGCCGGCGAACGCTATCTCGACGACGACCTGAACCGCCTGTTCAGCGGCCGTCACGCGCAGGTGCCCGACAGTCGCGAAGCGCCGCGTGCCACGCAGCTCGAGGCCGCTGCCGCCGCGTTCTTCGCGACCGCGCCGGCCGGCGCCGCGCGCTGGCACATCGACATGCATACGGCGATCCGCGCATCGGTGTTCGAGCAGTTCGCCCTGCTGCCGCATACGGGCATGCCGCCGACGCGCACGATGTTCGAATGGCTCGGCGATGCGCAGATCGCGGCCGTGCTGCTGCATACCGCGAAGGGCAACACGTACTCGCATTTCACGGCCGAGCACTGCGGCGCGCTCGCGTGCACGCTGGAACTCGGCAAGGTGCGTCCGTTCGGCCAGAACGACCTGACGCGTTTCGCGCCGGCCGACCGCGCGGTGCGCAAGCTCGTGTCGGGCGCGACTTGTGAGGCCGACGCTCCGTTGCCGCGCGTCTTCACGGTGATCGACCAGATCACGAAGCAGAGCGACGCGCTCGAGTTGTTCGTGGCGGCCGACGTCGCGAACTTCACCGCGTTCGCACGCGGCACGGTGCTCGCGCAGGACGGCGACTACCGCTACACGGTGACGCACGACGAGGAGCGCATCGTGTTCCCGAATCCGTCGGTGAAGCCGGGTTTGCGCGCGGGCCTGCTCGTCATCGACACGACCCGCGAGACGGTCGCGGCGCTCGTCTGACGCTGATTGATTGCGCGTGGCCGCGGCCACCCGCGGCCCGTGCATCACCCGGCCACCATTCCGTTTTCGAGATTAAGCCCGCACGCCGCGCAGACGGCCCACGGGGCGCGCTTGCGTATTTGCGACATCGTCTTGCAAGTTCGACGGGCGGCCCGGCTGACGTCGGCGCCCGCAGTGCAGCATCCCGTACCGGCGGCTGCTTTGCCATATCGGGCCGCGCGGATTGGTACAATCGCGGCCTTGCGGCTGTTGCGCCGCATCACGGCGCGGCGGCGGCATTGCGGTGGTCATCCGACCCTGCAATGATGCATGCGCCCGTAGTTCCGGAACATTCGAGTATCGAGGAGAACACCTGATGAAGTTGGATTGGCGTAAAGTGGCCGCGCATGCGGTGGTGGCGGCATCGGCCGTGGCGGCAGGCAGCGCGATGGCAGCGGATCTGAAAGAGATCCGTTTCGGCGTCGAAGCCTCGTACGCGCCGTTCGAATACAAGACGCCCGACGGCAAGCTGACCGGCTTCGATATCGACATCGGCAACGCGGTGTGCGCGAAGCTGAAGACGAAGTGCGTGTGGGTCGAGAACGACTTCGACGGCCTGATTCCGGCGCTGCAGGCACGCAAGTTCGACGCGATCAACTCGGACATGACGATCACCGACCAGCGCAAGCACGCGGTCGCGTTCACCGACGCGATCTACACGATCCCGAACCAGCTGATCGCGAAGCAGGGCAGCGGCCTGCTGCCGACCCCGCAATCGCTGAAGGGCAAGCGCGTCGGCGTGCTGCAGGGCACGATCCAGGAAGCGTACGCGAAGAAGAAGTGGGCGCCGGCAGGCGTCGAAGTCGTGCCGTACCAGACGCAGGACCTGGCCTACGCCGACCTGAAGTCGGGCCGTCTCGACGCGACGTTCCAGGACGCGGAAGCCGGTTCGAAGGGCTTCCTGACGAAGCCGCAAGGCCAGGGCTTCGCGTTCGCGGGCGGTACCGTGAGCGACGCCGAGATCCTCGGCTCGGGCGTCGGTTTCGGCCTGCGCAAGAACGACGCGGCGCTGAAGACCGCGCTCGATCAGGCGCTGAAGGAACTGAAGGCCGACGGCACGATCGACAACCTCGCGAAGAAGTACTTCAGCGTGCCCGTGACGCTCAAGTAAGCGTTGCGTTCGATCGCACGATGCAAGGAAACCGGCCGCTGATGCGGCCGGTTTGTTTTTGGGGACGGGAAAGGACGGGAAGCGGTGCGGCCGCGCCCGGCGGTCGCGTCAGGCCGGAAAGAACCGGCCCAGTTCGCGCGCGAGCTCGTTGAGCACGGCCATCTCCTGCTGCGTGATCTTGCGCGCGGGCTGTGCGCCGGCCCAGTCGCCGTACAGCAGCGCGACGGTCGTCGTGCCGACGCGCACGGGCAGCAGCACGAACGCGCGCGTGTCGTCGAATGCGTCGAGATACCACGCGGGCAGGCGCTTGAGCATCTTCGGCTCCTGCGCCTGCTCGATGAAGATGCCGACCGAGTTCGAGATCGCGAGATGAAACACGTCCGGCTCGAAGCGCTCGTCGAAGCGCAGCCGGTAGAGCGTCGTATCGACGCCGGGGCCGAAGCCGAGGCGCGCGGCGAACATGCCGTCGTCATGGCGCACGAACATCACGGTGCGCGTGAACGCGAGACCGGCCAGCAGGCTTTCCGACGCGAGTGCGAGCACCGGTGTCAGCACGTGCTCGGACGGCAGCGCGCGCAGATCCGCGAGGCCGGCTTCGAGGCACGCCTCGGGCTCGGCCTGCGCGCGCGCGATCGCATCGGCGTTCGCGCGCAGCTCGACGATCTCGCGCATCACGGTGTCGCTTGCTTCCTCGCGCGCGAGCCGCTCGGCGATCTCGACGAGCGCGTCGGATTCCATGTCGAGTTCCACGCCGTAGTGCTGCGCGAGCGCCGCGATGCGCGCGTCGCGCTGCGGGCTCGCGGGCATCACGAGCGCGCCCGCGACGTCGGTCGAGCAGCGGCTGATCGTGCGCAGCCAGCGGACGCGGGCGGCCGGGCCGTCATCGGATGCATGGCCCGCATCGTGGTCGTCGTCATCGTTGCCGAACGCGTCGGCGTGGACCACGTGGTCGTGGTCGGCCATTCCCGCGCGGATCACGTCGGGCAAGCGCCAGCGCGCGGCCGCTTCGAGCCCGATCTCGTCGAAGCCGACACCGAGCACATCGATACAGGCGGCTGCTTCGTCGCCGTTGAGCTCGGTCGCGCGGCGGCGGATCCGGTCCCATTCGCTGTCGAGATAGCAGACCACGAGCAGCTTGCCGACCTGGCGCATCAGCGTGCAGACGACGGCTTCCTCGCCCGCGCGCAGTTCGGCGCGTTCGGTGAGCTTGCGCGCGACGCAGCCGGACAGCAGCGCGCGGTTCAGTTCGAGCTTCGCGTCGATGCGTCGCGGCGTACTGTGGTGGAAATGGTCGACGAGCTTGAGCCCGACGACCAGGTGGCCGACGGCGTCCATGCCGAGCACCATCAAGGCGCGGGTCACGGTCGTGATGTTGCCGCCGAACGCCATGTACATCGCGGAGTTCGCGAGCCGCAGCACTTTCTGCGTGAGCGCGAAGTCCGACAGCACGACGCGCACGAGCGCGGTGAAGTCGAGGTCGTCGTTCTTCATCGCGGCCATCGTCGCGCGCAGCGATTCCGACAGCAACGGGAAATCGCCCCGTTCGTTCATCCGGGCCCACAGCTTGTCGAGCAATGCGGTGCGGGGCAGGTGTTCGGTGATTGACATACGGATCTGTCCGGTTCGCCGCGCGCGTCAGGCGGCGGCGTGCAGGTGCAGTTGCTGCGCCTCGAAGCGCCGCGCGAGCTCCTCGGACGGCAGCGCCTGGCAGACGAGCCAGCCCTGGATATGGTTGCAGCCCATCTCGGTCAGCAATTCGCGCTGCGCCTCGGTCTCGACGCCTTCCGCGACGAGCTCGAGATCGAGCGTCTGCGCGAGGCCGACCACCGCCGACACGATCGCGCGGTCGTTGCGCGAGGTCAGCAGGTTCTCGACGAAACTGCGGTCGATCTTCAGCTTCGCGAGCGGGAAGCGCTGCAGATACGCGAGGCTCGAATAGCCGGTGCCGAAATCGTCGATCGCGAAGCGGATGCCGAGATCGGTCAGTTCCTCGAGCAGCCCCTTCGCCTGCGCCGGATCGTGCATCAGCAGGCTTTCGGTGATTTCGAGCACGATGCGGCGCGGGTCGATGCCCGTCAGCGTGATCGCCTCGCGCACGCTCTGCGTGAAGCGCGGGTCGCGGAACTGCTGCGGCGACACGTTGACCGCCACGTACTGCAGCGCAAGCCCCTGGCGGTCCCAGGCGACGAGCTGCATGCACGCGGCCTTGAGCACCCAGTTGCCGAGATAGTTGATCAGGCCGATCGATTCGGCGAGCGGAATGAACGTCGCCGGCGGCACGAGCCCGTGCACCGGATGGCGCCAGCGGATCAGGGCCTCGACACCGACCACCGCGCCCGACTGGCTGCGCGTGATCGGCTGGAAATGGAGCGAAAACTCGCCGTTGCGCACGCCGTCGTACAGGTCGGCCTCGAGCTTCAGCCGTTCGGCGTCGGCCGGATCGTCGACGGGCGCGTGGAAGGCAAGCGCATTGCCGCCCGACGCCTTCGCCTGCGAGAGCGCGTGGTCGGCGCGGCGCAGCAGCGGGCTGTGGTGCTGTGCGCGATGGGGCAGTGCACGTTCGTCCGGATAGAGCGCAATGCCGATGCTCGCGGACAGGTGCACGGTCTGCCCCTGGTACACGTAGGGTTCGCGCACGGCGGCCTGCAGCCGGCGCGCGAGCGCGTCGGCGGCATTGCTGGCCTGCGTGCGGTCCGGTGCGCCGAGCACGACCGCGAACTTGTCGCTCGCGACGCGCGCGAGCTGCTCGTTCGGCGTGACGAGCGCCTTCAGCCGCTGCGCGGTCTCGCGCAGCAGCGTGTCGCCCGCGTCGTAGCCGAGCGCGCGGTTGATCCGCTGGTAGTCGTCGAGGTCGAGCAGCAGCAGCGCCGCGCAGGTGCCTTCCCCGTCGGCGGCCTGCTGCGCGCGCATCAGCGCGGGCACGAGCGCGGACAGGTTGCCGAGCCCCGTCATCGGGTCGTGGTGCATTTCGTAGGTCAGGCGTGCCTCGAGCGCGCGCCACGACGACACGTCGAATGCCGCGATGGCGAACCCGTCGACCCCGTGGTGGCGGCTCTTGAACGCGCGAATCTCGACGTCCAGCGGGTAGGTGAGCGACTTGACGATGCACATCGTCGCCTTCTCGACCTGGCCGGAACGCGCGGCGCGTGCAAGCAGGCCTTCGAGTGCCGCGGTATCCTGTTCGGCGATCAGGTCGCGCAGCGTCAGCGTGTGCAGGTAGTCGCGGTGGTAGCCGATGAAGCGCAGGCTCGCGTCGGACACGTACAGAAAGCGCAGCTCGCGGTCGACATGGGCGAGGAAATCCACCGTGCCGACCGTCTGTTCCAGCCAGTTGCGCACGGAGTCGTCGCGTCGCGGCGCGCCGGCGCGCGCGGGCATCAGCGCGCCGCCCGACCAGGCGAAGCGGCGCAGCGTATGCAAGGCGCTGCGCCAGGAGCCCTTGCGTGACGTCTGTTTCCTGTTGGCTTCCATGTTTCTCGCTGACGTGAAGGGCTGGAACCGGTTGTCCGGAAGGAATAACGGCAGACTGTGCGGAATCTTTAACGGACCGGCCGCGGATGGCATGGCCGCTGGACCGGATCGGTCACGCAGGTGTTCGACAGGCGAACGCCGGCGGGGCCTACATCGAGGCTGACTTTATAAGAAATGAGGACGCAGATGAAGCGAAAACTGTTGCTGGGCGCCGCCGTGGCGGCGTTGGTGGCCGGCCATGCGCTGATGGCGCAGGCGGAACTGAAGCCGGGTGCCGCGGCGCCCGATTTCACGACGCAGGCGTCGCTGGGCGGCAAGACTTACACGTACTCGCTCGCGGACGCGCTGAAGCAGGGGCCGGTCGTGTTGTATTTCTACCCGGCCGCGTTCACGAAGGGCTGCACGATCGAGGCGCACGCGTTCGCGGACGCGGTCGACCGTTACAAGGCTTACGGCGCGACGGTGATCGGCGTATCGGCTGACAAGATCGACACGCTGACGAAGTTCTCGGTGAGCGAGTGCCGGAGCAAGTTCCCGGTCGCGGCCGATCCGGACGCGAAGATCATCCGGGAATACGACGCGAAGCTGCCGGCGATCGACAAGGCGAACCGCGTGTCCTACGTGATTTCGCCGGAAGGGAAGATTCTCTACGAATACACGAGCATGTCGCCCGACAAGCACGTCGAGAACACGCTCGCCGCCGTGAAGGCGTGGGCGGACGCGCATCCGAAGCAGTAAGCGGATGCCCGTACGCCAAGGCGGCCCGTCGTGCGGGCCGCCGGTACGAAGCAACGCGCCGCCCGCGCGGCGGCGCGCGCGAGCCTGCTAGGCGCGCAATGCCTGCTCGATCGGCACGCTGCCACCGACGAAGCCGACGATCTTGCGCGAGATGCCGAGCTTGATCGCCTCGATCGCGGCCCAGGCCACATCCTGGCGCGATACGGGCGGGGCGCCTTCGAACCACGCGTCGGTGAGCGCGATCTTGCCGACGCCCGGATCGTCCGTGAGCGGGCCGGGGCGCAGGATCGCGTAGTCGACGCCCGACGCGATCACGCGATCGTCGCCTTCGCGCTTCATCTGCGAATAGTGGCGCAGCGCGTCCGGGCCGAGTTCCGGCCGGTACGCGGACAGCGAGCTGATCACCACGAGCTTCTGCGCGTTGTAAGCCAGCGCGTATTCGGCCGCGCGGGCGACCGCGTCGCGGTCGACCTGCTCCTCTTCGGCCGCGCCTTCCGATTCGGCCGAGCCGGCCGCATAGATCACGTGCGAGATGCCCTGGAATGCGTGCGAGAAATCGTTCGTCAGATCGGCCTCGACCACCCGTGCGCCCGCCAGCGCATAGCCGTGGCGGCGCACGAGCGCCGTGACCTCGAACTCCGGCTGCTTGAGCAGCAGATCCGCGCAGGCCTGGCCCGTTCGGCCGGTCGCGCCAATCAGCAGTACCTTCGTCGTCATGAAACCGCTCCTTGCTCGATGCGTCATCCTTCCAGATAGGGACGGACGACCGATAACTCAAGTGTAATGTCGATTTGCCGCCGCGGCGGGGGTGTATTAAGGGGCGTACCGGCTGCGGGCATACCGGCATCGGGCGTGCCGGCTGCGCCCACCCGGGCTGCCCGGCGCGGGCACGCGATCTGCGGCGGCGCGGCCGACACCGGCATTCCGGCCGCCATTCATTCACACGGATGCGGGAATGACGCGCCGACCGGCTATCATGTGCGCGATGCATTTTTCGCCGTTACGTCATACAACGCATCGGCCCACTGGTTGGAGTACACATGGCATTACCCCTGGACAACGTCAGCATGGCCGTGTTCTGCGACTTCGAGAACGTCGCGCTCGGCGTGCGCGACGCGAAGTACGAGAAGTTCGACATCAAGCCCGTGCTGGAACGCCTGCTGCTGAAGGGCAGCATCGTCGTGAAGAAGGCCTATTGCGACTGGGATCGCTACAAGGGCTTCAAGGCGTCGATGCACGAGGCGAGCTTCGAGCTGATCGAGATTCCGCACGTGCGCCAGTCGGGCAAGAACTCGGCCGACATCCGGCTCGTGGTCGATGCGCTCGACCTCTGCTACACGAAGTCGCACGTCGATACGTTCGTGATCATCAGCGGCGACTCGGATTTTTCGCCGCTGGTGTCGAAGCTGCGCGAGAACGCGAAGAAGGTGATCGGCGTCGGCGTGAAGAAATCGACGTCGGACCTGCTGGTCGCGAACTGCGACGAATTCATTTTCTACGACGACCTGGTGCGCGAGCAGCAGCGCGCGCTCGCGAAGCGCGAACAGCAGCAGCGCGCGGGCAACGGCGGCGCGAAGCGGCCGGACGAGGCGTCGTCGCGCAAGCACGACCTGGACGCGCGCAAGGCCGAGGCGATCGCGCTGGCGGTCGAGACGTTCGACGCACTCGCGTCGGAGCGGGACGACGTCGGCAAGATCTGGGCGTCGGTGCTCAAGAGCGCGATCAAGCGTCGCAAGCCGGATTTCAACGAGTCGTACTACGGGTTCCGCGCGTTCGGCAACCTGCTCGACGAGGCGCAGGCGCGCGGCCT
>NZ_JAAGPE010000151.1:0-23475 GCF_017104605.1 Burkholderia sp. Ac-20384
AGAGCGATTGTTTGCCGAAGGCGGTTTCGATGGCGTTTCGATGCGGGATATTGCGGCGGCGGCAGAGGTCGGCTTGCCGTTGATCGTGTATCACTTCGAGACCAAGATGGGGCTGTACCGCGCGCTGTTCGAGCGCCGCAAGACAGTGCTCGACACCCGGTTGGGTTTGCTTCGCGAACCCGTGGCTGCGGGGGAAGACCCGCTCGAGCATATCGTGCGCGCCTTCGTGCTCCCGGTGATGCAAATCCAGAATACCGAGTCCGGACTGGCGTATGCCAAACTCGTTGCGCGCGAGGCTTCCGATCCGCGCGAGGTCGAGCGCGGCATCGTTGCTGCCTATTTCGATCCGTTTGCGGCGGAGTTCATCGGCGCAATCAGGAAGACGCTGCCGGGCCATAGCGCCAACTATGCTCACTGGGCCTACTTGTTCGCGGTGGGCGCGTTGGTGATGAGTGTGTTCGACAGCCGCATCGAGCGTATCTCGGGCGGCAAGGTCAAGGCCGGCGCGCTGAAGCGCAAGGCCGAGCATCTGGTGACTTTCATTACCGCCGGGATTCGCGCCGGCGCGACCGCGGATGAGCGGACGTCGGCTGGTTGATCGGCACCGCGTCGTCGGATGTTGGTTGTGCGCCCGATGGTGTTGCCTTCGGTGCCATGCCGCCCAAGACAACCCATACCTTTCAAAATCCATCAGTTGCCTTCCATGAAAAATAGTGGCGACTGATGCGTGCTGCGGGAATAAATGCTGGCCGGTACCGGTATATCGGGGGCGTCACGTCGTTCACCACATCGAACGTACAGGTGCACACCGCCCAACCGACCCAGAGAGACCGCCATGTCACACCCCAACCATGTCGCCTATGCGCGCTTCGCGATCGCCATGCACTGGTCGATCGCAATCTTGATCCTGTTGAACCTGTCGATCGGCATCTACATGGATACGTTTCCGCACAACTCGACGCAGTTCAACGGCATCCTGTTCTATCACGCATCGATCGGCAGTCTGATCTTCATGCTGACCGTGCCACGCCTCGTGTGGCGTGCGACGCATACGCCGCCGCCGCTGCCGGCCAGCGTTCCGGCGTGGCAGGCACGGATCGCGGGCGTACTGCACGGCGTGCTGTACCTGCTGCTGTTTCTCGTGCCGCTGACCGGCTACGTGCACCGCCTCGCTGGCGCCCATCCGGTGAGTTTCTTCGGAATCGCGGAATTGCCCGTGCTTGTCGGCCGCGACGAACCGTTGCGACTCCTTACCGATACGTTGCATCGCGCGCTGGTGCTGACGCTGGGCCTATTGCTGGCCATGCACGTCGCAGCCGGACTGAAACACAAGTTCGTCGATCGGGACGGTGTCGCGGAACGGATGGGGATCTGAGCGCGACGCGGCCGTTGACGTTCACCCGAAACTGACCTGTCCGCTCAAACATCAGAAGCGCTGGTTGGGTGCGTCAATCTTTGCATCCTCGACGGGTTCGCTTGTTGTTTTCCAGGGGCAGCGCGCCACGATGTCCCGGAATTCGATTCATCGTGCCTTCCGCCGAGGATCGTCGTTACCGTTAGCACAGACTGAGCTTCCGTCTACCGGACAACTTCGATCGCACCATGAAATGCTGCGAAGAAAAGCAGCCCGCGAATCGTGTGAGGCGTGTCGCGCTTTCCCCAAAAGTCAGGTAACGAAAAGCAGTCACGATCAGCCGAAACCGCGTCGCGGATCCGAATACCCGATTCTCCCGATCATCCTCTCTAAATGGCGCCATTCAATGGCGTAGAAGAAGCGTATCCCGCGATGCCAACCACAATGCTGGTTTCTTCTCGCCGTGACTCCAGGTGCGACGCAACGTCCGGGCGGAGATCGTCCGCAGTCACCGCATAGGCGCTCCCGTTCGACCCCCGATCCTTGCCTGATCGCGCATCAAAGTGGCGGCGCGGATCGCGCTAACTCTTGATGCTGGTTTCCATTAGGGAAATCCCGGTAAGTCGCAAGGTTATCAAACGCGATTAACTTATATCAAACAAATTTTGACGACGATTTATGTTCCTGATATGGTTTTTCGCACCTGCAAAGTGTGACCCGGTTGCGTTGGCGTTCGGCGAAAAGTTGGCGTACTTCGCCGGCGGCTGGACCGGACGCCCGATCGGCCTGCAATGGCGATTGGTGTTTCCAGGCCGCTTGTAGTCGCAGGTCGAGCGTGATCCGGTTTCGTCATCGCCGACCTCGCTCGTGGGTATTGCGCGAGCGTGGAACGTGACGATGCAGTGCTTCTTCGAAATGCCATCGAAGAAACGTTCGGTTCCGCGCGATGATCCGCTCGAGTTTTTCGGCTTCGCGGCTTCGGTACAGCTGTTCGTCCGGATCCTCGCGTGCCTGCCGGTGGGCAACACGCGTTCGGGAGTCATTGCGCAGGGGGCGAGTTCCTTTGCGCGACCGGCGGTGCCGTATGGCTGGAGCGGTAACGAAAGCAAGGCAGCGGCTTGCGTCCAGGTTGGGGCGCCGCGATGGTTCCAATCGAGGGAATGCCGGACAGGTCGAGATGCGAGGCGCCTTCCTGCATGTAATTTTGAGGATGACGAAATGATCGAGTCAAATATGCCGATCTGGTGAATATGACGTCGGCCGTTTCGGCTTGAGACGACGCGCAGGCCGTGCGCCGTCATCTGCATTCGAATACAACAAAACCCGTTTCAAACAATCCCGAAACCACTCCTGACAGTGAAATACAGATGAAAAACAAGAACATCAAGGTCAGCGTTATCGCTGTTGCCGCCTTCGCAGCATCGTCGGCAGCAATGGCACAGTCGTCGATCACCCTGTATGGCATGCTCGATTCGGGTATCGGCTACACGTCGAACATCAATGGCCACAGCAGGTTCGGCCTCGACGGTGGTGCCGCAGGTTCGAACAAGTGGGGCCTCAGGGGGACGGAAGATCTCGGCGGCGGCCTCAAGGCAATCTTCAAGATCGAAAAC
The DNA here is from genome assembly GCF_017104605.1 of Burkholderia sp. Ac-20384. Lineage (NCBI taxonomy): Bacteria > Pseudomonadati > Pseudomonadota > Betaproteobacteria > Burkholderiales > Burkholderiaceae > Burkholderia > Burkholderia sp. Ac-20384. The sequence goes on from NZ_JAAGPE010000151.1 coordinate 2,968, forward strand.
GGTTTCAACATCGGGACAGGCGGCATCGGCGGCCAGGGGCCTATCGGCACCTCGCGTTCGCTGTTCAACCGCCAGGCCTACGTGGGCCTCTCGTCCGATCAGTACGGTACCGTGCGCTTGGGGCGCCAGCTCGACGCCGTGACGGAAATGGTTCAAGTCCTGACGGGCGACGCCATTTCGGCGTCGACCTTCTCGACCCCGGGCGACGTCGACAACAACGACAACACGACGAACCAGAACAGCGCCGTGAAGTATATTTCGCCGCTCTACCACGGCTTCCAGGCTGAAGGCGCGTACTCGTTCGGCGGCGTTGCCGGTTCGACGGGTTCGGGTCAGTCGTGGTCGGTGGCCGCGAACTACGCTCAGGGTGGTCTGACGGTCGCCGGCGGCTACTTCCGTGCAGTCAACCAGGGTGCGAACGGGTGGACGAACGCCACGGCGCAACCGAGTTTCGGTGGTGCGCTGGGCTATCCGAGTTCGGGTTACAACGGCGGCAATGCGTTCAAGAGCGCGGGTATCGCGCAAGTCGCGACTCAATACCAGATTGGTCCGTACACGGCTGGCTTGCGCTACTCGAACGCCCAGTACCAGGGCAACGCCGGGCAGCCGTCGATCCACTTCAACGTATTGGGCGCGCTCCTGCAGTACCAGGTTAATCCGGCGCTGTCGCTGGCGACCGGGTACACGTACGTCTACGGTTCCGCAGCCGCGCCCAAGCTGGCCGCCGAAGGCCGCACGATGGCGTCGATCAACCAGGTGTCGCTGGGGGCGACGTACTCGCTGTCGAAGAGCACCGCGCTGTACGCGATGGGTGCGTACGTTCATGCCCAGGGCGCTCAGGCGTCGGCGGCTGACTTCGGCAACACCGCATCAGGCGGCAACCAGGTTCAAGTCAACATCGGCATGTACCACGGGTTCTGATCGCCGGCTTGGACGGCCGGAGTAGTGGGTGCATTACTCCGGCAAGGAAGACTTCCTGCTAGTAGAGCAGCATCTCAGGCTGGTGTCGTGGGTTGAAAATGCCTTCAACGGATCGGTTTTTCTACCAGCAGTGACGAAGTGCTGCTTGAGCCCATGGGTCGTCACGACAATGTCGCGGCGCTCGAAATGCGAGCTGCACGGCGGTCGCTGGCGCCCCGGGGCCGCTGGAGTGCTCGATGATATTCACGAGTGCTCCAAGGCCCCTTTTCCTCACGCTCAGAACTTGTGTCGCAGACCGACGCGGCCGACGAGTTGGCGTTGCGTGGACGAGATGTCGTCCGCGCCGCCGGCGTACGCCTGATCCAGCGCGGTGCCGCTGTTTGCACTGACGGTGCGCTGATAGCTCGCTATCGCATAAACGTCGGTGCGCTTCGTGAACGCGTAGTCGAGCATCGCGCCGAAAGTGTGATATTTCGGCCGATAAGCGCCCGCTGACGTGTCGAGCGTCGCCTGGGTATAGTCGTACATCGCACCGAGCATGAGCGCGGTCGTGATCGCCCAGTTTGCGTTGACCTCGAAGTTGTCGAATTTCAGCGTCGACGCGTGCTGCCCGGCAGGCACGATTGCACCGCTGATGTACGAGTACGCGGTCGGATCGCTCAGGCTCGTATGCGTGTACACGAAGCCCAGCGTCACCTGCTTGAGTTGATAGTTGACGCCCGCGCCGTAGACGCGATGGCGCGAGGCCACGAAACCCGCATCGTCGGTGGTCACGGCGCCCAGCGCGGTGGCGCCTGGATTCGTCACGTTCAGCCATGCCGCGCCCAGCGACAGCCCGTTGACCGAATAACTCACACCAAGACTCTGCGCGCTATTGGTCGATATCTGGCCGGGCGTGTTCGAGAGCGCATAGGTCGCGCCAAACTGCAATCCGCCCATATTGCTGCTATTGAACTGCACGGCGTTGTCGAGACGGAATGAGTTGTCCGTGTTGTCGTTGTCATACGGATGCTGGAACAGGAAACCGCCCCAGTTGCCGTTCGCCGTGAGCGGGGCGAGATATTCGACGAGTGAGTCGTACTGGCGGCCGAACGTGAGCCTGCCGATATCGTCGTGCGCGATACCCACCCACGCTTGCCGCCCGAACATGCGGCCACCTTCCATGAGCCGCCCCGAACTGGCGTCGAAGCCGTTTTCGAGCTGGAAGACCGCCGATAGTTTGCCGCCCAGCGCTTCCGATCCCCGCACACCCCAGCGGCTGCCTTGCGCCGCACCGCTCAGCATTTCCGTGACGCCATGACCGCGCACGTTGCTGGTGTAGTCGATGCCCTGATCGATCAATCCAAACAGCGTAACGGTGCTCTGCGCCCACGCAGGCGTGAGCGTCATGCCTGCAAGCATGCCCACGAGCAGGTGGGATTTTTTCATTGGATCTCCGATATGTTTGTTTTAAGGTGTTGCTCTGCGGAGGACGTCAATCGTCCGCGGTACAGTCATTTCGCGTCGGGAACGTCGCCGAGATACTGCTTTTCGAGTCGATTGATCGTGCCGTCCTGCTTGAGTCGCGTGAGTGCGGCGTCGAGCGCCTGCCGCGTGCGGCCATCGCCCTTGCGCACGCCGATCACGCTGCTCGCGCCCTGAATCGCGGGATCGTCGATACGCGGTCCTGCCAGTTCGAAGCGCGCGCCTTGCGGCTTGCCAAGAAAACCGAGCTTCGCCGCCGATCCGAGCACGACCGTCGCGTCGAGTCTTCCATTGACGAGATCGGCGTAAATGCTCTCTTGATCCGGGTACTCCTGGACGAGTACGTGATGCGGCGCCCAGTTGGCTTTCGCGAATGCGGCCTGCGTGGAGCCTTGCAGCACGCCCACGCGTTTGCCCGAAAGCGACGTCACGTCCGGCGTGAGATGGCTGCCGCGAGCCGCGACAAGGCGAATATCCGCGGGGTAGACAGGCTGCGTGAAATCCATCACGGCGCGACGGGCCGCGGTCGGTGCGAGCGAGGCGTTGATGGCGTCGAACTTGCGCGATTGCAACCCGGCGATCAGGCCGTCGAAACTGATTTCGACCCACACGCACTGCACGTTGGCCGCCGCGCAGATTGCATTGCCGATATCGATGTCGAGCCCGGCCAGTTTGCCGTCGGGCTGCTTGTATTCGTAGGGCGGATAGCTCGGATCGGTCCCGAAACGCAAGGTAGCGGCCGATGCGCCAGCGCACATGAGGGCCGCCGCCGCGCAGATGATCGCAGTGCGCAGCGCAGGCGATTTGAGGTGTTCCATCGAATTGTCCTTGATCGTGTTGAAGTCGGGTGGTCAAGCCGCGAAGCGCGCGTGGGCGAGTTCAACGAAGAAGCGCACGCCGAGCGGCAGCACGTCGTCGTTGAAATCGAATTCGGGGTGATGGCAATAGACGCCGCCTTGTCCCAGCAGCACGTACGCACCGGGGCGACGCAGCAGGAATTCGGAGAAGTCCTCGGAGCCGTTGAGTGGCGGGAAGTCGCGCAACACGTTCTTCGCGCCGAAAATACCGCTGGCGACGCGCGCTGCCGCTTCGGCCTGTTCGCGATGATTCACGGTCGCGGGCGAGCTGTTGCGGAACTCGACGGCAATGTCGCACTCGCTGAGCGTCGCGATGCCCGCGCAGATTGTGTCGATGCGCGACTTGGCGAGCGCGCGCACGGTTTCGTCGAAGGCACGCAATGTGCCTGTCAATTCGGCGTGCGAGGGGATCACGTTGGGCGCGCTGCCTGCATGCACACTGCCGATGCTCAGCACGGCCGTGGCGCTCGGCTCGATCGAACGGCTGACGACGGTCTGCAGCGCGCAGATCAATTGCCCCGCCGCCATTACCGGATCGCGAGTCTTTTCGGGCGCCGATCCATGCCCGCCTACGCCGTCGATGCGAATCACGACTTCGTCGCACGAGGCCAGCATCGCGCCGTCAAGCACGCCGAAAGTGCCGGGCGCGAAATGAGGCGCATTGTGCAGCGCGTAGATTTCGTCATACCCAAAGCGCGTTTCCAGGCCGTCCGCGAGCATCGCATTCGCTCCGCCGCCGGTTTCCTCGGCGGGCTGGAAAACCAGCACGAGCGTGCCCGCAAAGTCACGGTGGCGGCTGAAGTGGCGGGCGGCGCCGAGCAGCATGGCGGTATGGCCATCGTGTCCGCAACCGTGAAACACGCCTTGCCGCAACGAGCGGTGCAGCGGGCGGCCTTCTTCCTCCATCGGCAGGGCGTCCATGTCGGCGCGCAAGGCGATCACGCGCCCGGGGCCGCGCTGACCGTGCACGACACCGACGATCCCCGTGCGGCCGATACCGGTATGGGTCTCGATGTCCCAGGCGCGCAGTTTGGCGGCGACGAGTTCGCTCGTGCGATGCTCGGCGAACGCCACTTCCGGATTGGCATGGATGTCGCGCCGCAAGGCGACGAGTTCGTCAATGTCGAAATCGACCGGGTTCGGTGCCACTATTGCCTCCTTGTATACTTCCGGCCTTCGGTTGTGCCGGAGCTCGCATACTAGGGGCGGGGCGCCTGCCGCCAATTTCCAATTTCTCATGCTCATAGCGAATGCTTATGGAACGAGGCACGCTCAAGACAGCGCAATTGCAGACGCTCGTGGCCATCGCGGAGCACGGCACGCTCATGGCTGCCGCAGATGCACTCAACGTCTCCCAGCCCGCGGTCACCAAAAGCATCAAGGAACTGGAAGCGCGCCTCGGCGTGCAATTGCTGGAGCGCAGCGGCGCAGGCGTGCGCCTCACGCGCTATGGCGAAATGCTGCTGCGCCGCGCGCGCGCCGTCGTGGCGGAAATCGCCAGCGCGGAACGCGAACTGGAGGAGATGCGCACGGGCGCGGAGCGCACGCTGTCGATTGGCGTGTCGCTGTTGGCGTCGTCATTTGCGATGCCGCAGGCGTTGTGTGCTTTTCGTGCGCGCTTGCCCGACGTGCGGCTCAACGTGTACGAATGCCTGCCCACGCAGATCATCGACGGGCTGCGCGATGGGTCGTTCGATCTGTGCGTGGCCTTTATCGCCAGTAGCGACGTGACGGCGGAATATCGCGTGTTGCCACTCAGCGAAGCCGCGCAGGTGTTGGCGGTGCGTCAGGGCGATGCGTTGGCGGACGAGACGCGGCTCGAAAATCTCGTGCGCGCACGCTGGCTCTATGGCCATACTCGCGAAAGTCTGCCCGCGTATTGGCGCGAACTGTGCGGCGAGCGCGCGTTGCCGTTGCCGTCGCATGTGAATGTATGCACGTCGCAGCGGCTTTACGGGCTGCTTGCGCAGGAGCCTGGCACCGTCAGCGTATGGCCGGAATTTCTGCTGGAAGAACCGGTTCGCTCAGGCCTTTTGCAGCGGCTGGATACGGACGCATGCGAGCCGCGTTTGACGCTCGGGCTCATGCATCGGCGCGATCTGGTGTTGACGGCGGCGCTCGAATATTTCGTCGAGTGCATTCAGCGTACGCAAACCTGATTCATCTTTGCGCACGACACCCTTTATCAAGCCTGTAAAAACATGCACCGTTGAGGCGATGGAAGCGCTTGAACGTGCAAGGGGTTCCCGAAGTGCCGCAGCGTTTCCCGACGAAACGAGTCAGCTTCAATAGCGGTCGTTGGACTACAGTGAACATTCGCCGCCACCTCAACGCCTGATTCTTTTCCCTGAATGCCACCGACGAGGCCACCCCATGCACCTTCAAACCGGCAACCTGTTCACCACCGATAGCCAGCGCAGCAACGACGAACAAATCGACCTCCTCGTCACCGGGCAGCGTCTGAACGTCGAGCGGATCGTATCGATGGGCCACACGAGCCCCGATGGCTTTTGGTATGACGACTCGCGCGCCGAATGGGTCGTGTTGTTGTCGGGCGCAGCCGTACTCGAATTCGAAGACGGCCCGACGCGCCATGAAATGCATCCCGGCGACTACGTGCTGATCGAGCCGCATTGCCGCCATCGCGTTGCGTGGACGCACGAAGAAACGCAATCCGTCTGGCTTGCGATTTATTACGAACGTTGAATCAGGAAATATTGGGCGGGGCGAAATGCGAACCGGCGCGTAGCATGCACGCCACGCGCCGATTGAGACAAAGCTTCATCAACCGGAACGGTCTTTGAATACCGCCGGTGTCGATGCCCAAATAGCAGGACGGCGCGCTGAATCGCGCGCCGGTGCGTGTCGAGAATCTTATTCCTGGATCAGGAATCGATTGCGATTCTTCGCGTCCTTGATCCATGCCGGCGCGCGACCGCGGCCCGACCAGGTTGCCCCGGTCTTCGGGTCGCGATACTTTGCCTGCACGGGGGCGGCCGCTTGCTTGGCCGGTCGACCACGGCGCGTACCGAAAATATCCTTCTCGGTAATGCCGAATTCCGCCACTTTGGTGCGGATGTCGTCGACGATCGCCTGGAATTCCGCGGCACGGGCAGCTTCGGCTTTCTCGGCCAAAGCTTCCATTTGGGCTTTCAGTTCCTTGTAAGTTGCCATGTATCACTCTTCAGGTTGAGTACACACATGATAGCGGTTTCAGCGGCAAATTTTTAGGAAATTCTCTTCGACTACGAGATTTGTCATCGATAAAGCGATGCAGGACTGCTTCGAACACCTGAGAAGTGTGTCATGTATGAGAAAACGTAGAGGATTACCCGGAAACTTTTAACGGCTGCGGCGCGCAAATTTGACTGTTCGCAACGAGTTTTCTTCCTGGAGACAAGCTGCCGAGACTTAATTATTCTTTACATTTTTCTGAAGTATCGGGGAATTCACTAATGAACAGAGACAATAAGCTGACGCAGATCGCGGCCGAATTCGGCTTCAATCCGGACGAGGAAATCAGGATCGGCGGAAAGTACACGCCTGTTCTGGTCGACGGCAACACGGCCTATATTGCCGGCCAGATTCCGCGTATCGGCGACGTGGTGCATTTCGTGGGCGTAGTCGGGGAATCTGTCTCGCTCGACGACGGTCGCCGGGCCGCCGGCGTATCGGCGCTGCGTGCGCTGGCGCTGATCAGGAAGCGCTGCGGCACGCTCGACGCGATAGCGACGGTACCGCGTATCACCGTGTATGTGCGAAGCGCGTCCGGCTTCACGATGCAAAGCGAAGTCGCCGACGGCGCATCCGACATTCTGTACGCGGTGCTTGGCGATGCCGGCGTGCATACGCGCACGTCGGTCGGCGTGCTGCAATTACCCAAAGGCGCTTCGGTGGAAGTCGATTTTATTTTCGGGCTGAAGCACGGCGATGTCGGTATCTGACGCCAGCGGACCCTATCTCGCGAGTGTGTAGTTCCGCGAAACATTCCGAAATCCGACGCACGGCACGCCTGCCAGTGACAGCAGGCGCCAGCAATGCGGAAAGCTAAAGAGAGGCCGTAGAAAAGGACTTCGATAGTTGCTCGCCGATGAGGATCTCGCGAAGCTCCAGGCGGTGTTCGACACCTGCGATATGAAGGTGCGCGGCGGGTTAGGTAAGTGGGCTGTGTTGTCGATCGAACCGTATCCGGGCAATCACCCGTGCTCGCTCATCGAGCAACGCGCGGGCGCAGCCGACGCATGCGGCAACACGGTGCTGCACGTTCGCGTCCGCAGTCGTCGTGCATACGAATGGTGCACTTCGCGCGTGCACGGGCCACATCCTCGCCGCCTGCCCGGCAGCAGAGCGCAGACGGGATGCCGTTCAGGTAGCCGGCCAATTTCGCGTTGTCGGCAACCGCATGCCTGCCGCGCGATGCCCGACGGTCAGAAAATCCCGGAAACACCGCCCCGCCAATATCGCTCCGCATCCCCACTTTGGGAGATGTCATCGCCCAACAGTCAGCCTACGATTGACCACAGGGCATCGGGGCCGGAAGTCATCAGAACAATTGGACAGGCTCCCCATTCCGTATCGAAATCAGCGAATGCCCACGCGGTTTACTGACACAGCTTCTGCGTACGATGGCGACAAACGTGTGCGGTGAGGCCTTTTCATCGCAACACGATGGCGCGTTGATGACGGAAGGCCTGCTGTCGTATTTCGGGGATTTCAATCAATATGCTGGCACGAGACTATGCGGAACGAGAGCTCTCTCACATTCAGAGAATGGTCGCTCTCCTGGACAGCGAGCCGAACGCTGACGATGTGTCGATGTCGGGTGCGGCGCGTGTGCGGCATCCGAGCTACTGGCGAGGGCGAATCGAGGAGCTGCTGTCGGCGCCCGATGTGCCTCGCCACGTCAGAAAGCTCAGCGAAGCCGTGCTCGCGAAGATCAACGCGATGGAAATGCGGTTCGCGACGATGAAGTAAGTACACCGTCGGATACGGCGCGGCCATGCGCGCCATCGCGTCGTCGACCGGATGGCCGGTCGCTTATTCGAGCGCCATCACGTCAAGCAGGGCCGCACGAAACGCGGCCATCTCCGCGCCGGTGCCGATGGACACGCGAAGATACGGCGGCGGGCCCGACTCGCGAATCAGCACACCGTGGCGCAGGAGGCCGCTCCAGATCCGGTGCCGATCCGCAAACTCGCCGAACATCACGAAGTTGGCGTCGGAATCGGCCACCGTGAGGCCCAGGCCACGCAGCCAGTCGACGGTCGAATCGCGCTCGGCCTTGATCGCCTCCACTTGCGACAGCATCTCGTCACGTGCGACCAGCGCCGCGCAGGCCGCCGCCTGGGTAAAGGCGGACAGGTGATAGGGCAATCGAACCAGCTTCAATGCTTCGACGATTGCAGGCGCGCACGCGCAATAGCCGACGCGGCCGCCCGCGAACTTGAACGCCTTGCTCAGCGTGCGGGTGACGATGAGCCGCGGATACGCCGGCAGCAGCGTCACCGCGCTGGGGACGCCGTGACGCCGGAACTCCGCATAGGCTTCGTCGACGACGACCACGCCCGGTGCGGCGTCGAGTATCGCGCGGATATCGTCGATCGGCAGCGCGGTGCCGGTCGGGTTGTTCGGTGACGTCAGCAGCACCACGCCCGGCTGGTGCGCGCGAATGCTGTCGAGGGCCTGATTCAGATCCAGCGCGAAATCCTCGGTGCGCGGCAACGTATGCAGGCGCGTGAAAGTCGTGCGGCAGTATTCGTCATACATGGGATACGCGGGCGTGAAGGCCAGCGCCGATCGCCCCGGGCCGCCGAATGCCTGCAGGATCTGCTGGATCACTTCATTCGAGCCGTTGGCCGCCCAGACGCTCGATGCGTCGACCGTCACGCCGGTGTCGTGCGTCAGGTACGCCGCCAGATGCGAGCGCAGCGCGGCAAAGTCGCGATCGGGATAGCGGTTCGCCGCGCGCGCGGCGTCGGCCACCGCGGTCGCGATGCGCTCGACGAGCGCGGGCGACGGCGGATAGGGATTCTCGTTGACGTTCAGGCAGACCGGCACATCGAGCTGCGGCGCCCCGTACGCGTGCTGCAACTTGAGGTCCTCGCGGAGCGGTAAATCCGACAAGGCGACTGCTTTCCACGGCTGTTGCATTGAAAACACTCCATACGGGTTCGATTGACCGGCGCAGCCGGTTTTTCAGGCGGCAAAAAACAAAAAAGGCGCCGGAGGCGCCTTGGTTGTCGTCTTGATCGGGCATTCACCCGATGCAATTGCTAGATGCGAAACGAGCCACGGCGCAACAGAGGGCGTCCGTGGTGATGGTGCAGCGAGAGCGTGGTGTTTCGAATCGTCATGTGCCGCATCATGGCATACCGTGATCCGGATGAAAAGCCGGCAGCGTCGCGTGTACCGGAATAGCGGCTATTACGTCTGACGATAAACGGTAACAAACGTGGTATTTCGATCAAACACGAACGAGTGATTTAAACGTTGGCGCCGATTGACTAAGATGCGCAGAAGACGTTCGACAAAAACGCACGGCGCGGGGTGGCCAGATGCAAATGAACGGGATGATTCCATCGGCATGGATCGATGACGTCTACGCTGCGGCACTGGGCGATCAAAGATGGGAAACGGTGCTGGACGGGCTGCGATCGTGGGTCGGCGTGCGCATGGTCACGCTGCTGTCTTTCGACGACGCGGCGCGGGTGCCGGCGATCGAGCAGGCGGCGGGTGACGACGCGTCATGGGTCGCTGCGTGTTACCACACCTACAACACTGAGTTCTATCTGTACGACCCGGTCGTGCCGGTCGCCGCCAACTGGCCGGCGGGCCGCTGGTTCGAGGACGTCAAGCACCTGTCTGCGCACCAGCGCGCGCACAGCGCGTTCTACCAGGAATTCCTTCACCCTTACGGGCTCGGCAGCATCTCGGGCCTGTACATCCATCGCAGCGAGGGCTCCGGCGCATTCCTCAGTGTCCAGGGTGGCCCCGAATCGCAGGGCCTTTCCGACGATCAGCGCCACGCGATCGAAAACATGGGGATGCACATCAGCCGCGCGCTGCAGATCCAGGCACGGATCGGCGAGCTCGAAGCGCGCGTGGCCGCCGCCGAATCGGCGCTCGATGCGATTCCGGTGCCGGTCTTCCTGCTCGGCGCGCAGCGTGAACTTCGCTATACGAATCGCGCGGCCGATCAACTGATCGCGGCAGAGCCGGCGCTGCGGGTCGTGAACGGGCGATTCGCGCCGGAAGGCTGTGTCGACGATGCGCAATGGCGGCACGCGTACGCACGCGGCGGGCTGTTGTTGCGGCGCGCAACGGGCGAACCGCTGCCGCTGGCGCTGATGCCGGTGCCCGAGCAATCGCGCCTGATGCGCGAGCGGCCGGGCGTCGCGACACTGATGACGGCCGCCGATCTGCGTTCGCCGTCGGCCCGCGCGCAGCGGCTGCGCGTGTTCTACGGGCTGTCGTCGGCCGAGGCCGATCTCGCCGTGCTGCTGTGCTGCGACGGGCTGTCGCCGCAAGAATGCGCGGCGCTGCGCGGCGTGTCGATCGGCACGATCCGCACGCAGATCAAGTCGATCTACGCGAAGACGGCCGTGGCGCGCGCGGCGCAACTGACGTCGCTGGTCATGCAGACGTGACGGCGCGGGGCAGGCGTGGGCGTAGGGCGCCAGGGTATCGGCCACGGTGTGGGCGGAAAATCGGCGATTTACGTTCAGTTGCTCCACCGGCGTCGGGGCGGTCGTCGGAGTTCGTGCGATTGGTTGACCGCGGCGCCAACGCAGTGGCATTGCGTTGCGCCTGGTTGACTGCAGCTACCCGAACCCGTCTGTCCATTGCAGCCAATCGAGTGGCCGGTTTGTGAGGATGCCGGCCGTCCAGATTTACACCTGCACTACGGGTCTTGCCGCTGCGTCAGCCATATCGGACGCGAACGCTTCCAGGAAGTCACTACGCGATATTTCACCCATATCGACCGCCTTTGCGTTCCCGCCTGCGATGACCGTGATGTCTTCAATCCCGATCACCTTGAGGATCAGTCGCAAATAGCCGGTCGCGATATCGCGGTCCCGAATGGGCGAATCCGGCGTGTAAGCGCCACCGGACGCCATCAGGATCGTGCATGCCTTGCCTTTGACCAGACCTTCGCCGGAGAAGCCCAGCGTTTTGCCCTTTCGCACGATATGGTCGATATACGCCTTCAGCACGGCGGGGACGTTGTAGTTGTAAACCGGCGTGCCAATGACGATGTGGTCAGCGGACAGTATCTCCGCCACGAGTTCATCGGAAAGACGCAGAAGGTTTTTCATATCCTGCGTTTGATGTTCCGGGGGCGTGAAATAGGCGCCGAGCCACGGCATCGTCACAAACGGCAGGTCGGTCGCCATCAGGTCGCGCTGGATCACGCGGCCGTCGTGCTGTTCCCGCTTCCATTGATTGACGAACATTTTCGTGAGTCCACGGGAGATGGACTGTTCGCCGCGCGGGCTGGCTTCGACTACGAGCAAGGTGGGCATGAGAGGATCCTTTGACGTTGATGGATGGGAGAACCGTCTTGCCGGACGGCCTTTCTGCAAGACGCGCCTCATCGCGTGATGCGCAAGCCTGCGAACAGGCAACGCAATATAAGACGCGACACCAAACTCAGGAAGTGATTAAATTCCGATGGTTTCAATCATATTTGGAGATGGGTTTGATCGGCAGTCTCACACTCGATCAGTTGCGTGTCCTCGTAACCATTAGCGATGTCGGCAGTTTCTCGGCCGCTGGCCGCGCACTTGGGCGCGTTCAGTCGGCCATCAGCCAGTCGGTCAGAACACTCGAGGAAACACAGGGAATCGAGCTGTTCGACCGCACCCGACAACGACCCGTGCTGACACCGGTTGGCCGCGCGCTCGTTGAGCAGGCTCGCGCCGTCCTGGCGAGCGCAGACCGATTCGAGGCCATTGCGGCAGGTACGAAGACAGGGCTTGAACCGTCAATCACCGTGGCGATCGACCCGCTGGTCCCGACCGCGCCGCTCATAGCCAGTCTGCGTGCGTTGCACGATGCTTTCCCGGACCTGCCGGTTTCGTTCTCCACCGAGGGGGTGGGCGGCGCCGAACAACGTCTGCGCGACAACGCAGCGTCGCTCGCACTGTGCCTGCTGTTGCCGTCCATCCCGGACGACCTGATCGCCTATCCGCTCATGGACCTGACGCTGGTGCCTGTCGCCGCCGCCGATCACCCGCTCGTTCGCCTTGGCCGGCCGCTCACCCGATACGATCTGGAGTCGCACGTGCAGCTCGTTTTGTCCGATGCCTATGGCGCGGAGGGCCCCAGGCACGGCGTCATCGGGCGTCGCATCTGGCGCTTCGTCGATCTTGGCAGGCGACTCGATTTCCTTCGTGCTGGCTTTGGCTGGTGCAAGATGCCGCCGTATATCGTCGAGCCGTATCTGGCCGACGGTAGCCTCGTCGAGCTGGACACTGCCGATGAAGCGTTGTCGCCAACGGGATCGCTGCCCATCTACGCGGCACATGTTCGCGATCGACCTCTGGGCCGTGCAGGAGGCTGGCTGCTCGAAGATCTGCGGCGTCGCTTGAAGCAGTCGTTCGACGGGGAGTCGTGAGCGTTCCAGTCCCCGAGGATGCTCGATCCGGCATGGAAGACAGATGCACGTGCGGCAATTGCCATTGGCCCGTACCTCGGCACGGATTGACCGGGTGATCGCGTCAGACTGGTTCAGCGGGACGCACCCGTCGTCCCCGAATTTCATCGGGTGTTGTTGCGGTTCAGCGCTCGAAGGCGCGATAGAAAACATTCGCCTCTTTGAATCGAAGCAGCAACGAGATTTCCGCGACAGGTATCCGATGGTGCCGGTGCGCGATACATCGATCGGGCGTCCGCTTTTGAACGCCCACCCGACGTTTGAATGTCCCGCCATCGCTTCATGCGAACGACCGGAACTGGCCGTTTTCGCCAACGTGATCAGGCTGAATCGTTACAATCGCCCAGATACCCCCTTCGACAGCGTCGAATTCGAGACATGCTGACTTCCTATTTCTGGAGCGGCGACGCCATCCGCAGTCGACGCGTAAGTGACATCGTTCTATCAGGCACGGTCGACGTGCCCGTTCCCTCCGCACGCGTGCTTGCGGACTGGGAAAGAGAAACATCGTCGCGGCTCGTCCTGGAACCCGGGGACGTCGAGGCTATGCCTTTGGCGCGAACGCAAGCGCGCTGGCCGGACTACAAGCGCTGCGTGCAGGCCATGTCCGACTGGACGTGCACACAAGGGCTGCCCTCCGTGCTTGCCTCCAGTGACGTAGCCCTCATGGCCTGTCGTGGCGCGAGGTACCACCATGACGGTGCGCAATATGGCGGTGCGGCCTTCTGCAATCTATTCCTGAGCGAGGACCGAGGGCTGGACTTGCATTTTCCCTCTACGGGCCATCGCATTCCCCTGACCCGGGGGACAGCTGTGATATTCGATACCGGCCAGCCTCATGGCGTCATTCAGCGCGGCAGCAGCGGCTTTAATGCGGTCGACTTCGCGACGGACCAGGATTGCATCCAGATATTCCTGACTTGGGAGCTTCCTATCGAAGATGCCCATGTTGGGCAAGCACTGAAGGTAGTCTTCGACATCGACCCTTCGACCTCGCTGCACCTGGATGAGGAGCAAGTCTGGTCGAACGGCGCACCGGCCGCTGTGTGTCCAGAATCTGGTCGCTGGTACCGGGTTGACTGATTGTTCGGGTCACACCTCGGCGTTGCCGTAGCACGCTGGACAGACTTCTGTTCAGCACGATAGACGCAAGCAGCGAGCGCCGTTGGGCTAACGTCAGCGATTTCAGCCATTGCAATCGAACGGATGACGCGGCGCCGCCACGCCGGAAAGTACCGGGCCATCTCTAAAAGTTCGGCGAAGTGATCGCTGCCGGCAGTCTGGCGCTTGTCAATGATCGACGGCGCACGACCCGGAGCCGACTGTGGGTTTGCTCCATAGCTGTCTCTCAACACCGTCGAGGACATGTTGAGATACCCTTACCGTAGACGTGATACTCATGGCGAGAACAAAAAAGGATAGCGAAATGCCAGCAGACCACACAAGAAACAAGGCCCCACGGGAATATCGCTATGGCTCAAAACCCACATGGGAAATCGTCCTCGATGCAGTCCTTGCACTCGGGCGGCCGGTCAGCTCGACCGAGGTCGGCGATTACATAGTTGAGCGAATCCCCGAATTTGCTCTAAAGAATCTGAGCCCTGACTTGTCAGTGCTTTCCGTCAATTGCAACTCGCGCGGAAATCATGGAGTCAACTCCAAACCACGAAGGACGGACTCTGGCAATAGGTACGATCGGCTCGTGCGAATCGGAGAAGGGCGGGGCGTTCGATTTACCGAGTATGATCCCACCGTGCATGGCGTTTGGGCTCTCGAGGACGTTGGAAAGAAGAAACTGCGCCCAAGACAGGTGGCTCTTCCCGACTCCATCGAACTGGAGGCGGCTCGGGTAAGTGCGGCGTCCGCAGGTGTGTTCGATCCAAATGAGGACGCTAGGCGTCGAGTCATGGCAGCTTTGGTGCAAAGGGAAGGACAGCCCAAATTTCGCCGCGCCTTGCTCGACGAATATTCGGGTGCATGCGTCATCACCGGTTGTAATGTGGAAGCTCTACTAGAAGCGGCCCACATAATGCCCTACCGCGGCGCGCACACAAACGATGTCACGAACGGTCTGCTCCTAAGGGCGGATTTGCACAAGCTGTTCGATCTGCACATGTTCCGTATTGATCCTCGAGCCCACACCGTTCATTTTTGCGCCGCCCTTAAAGCGTCTGAGTACGGATGTTACGAGGGTCGTCGTTTGCGACAGCCGCGGTCGCAATGCAATGCGCCTGCGGAGGCTTCGCTTCGCCATCACGAGGAACGCTGTGCATGGATGCTTGTGGAATCGAGCGATGAGTGAGCGCGTCGACAGAGCAAAATTGTCAAAGATTTAGGCGTCTTGGTCGTCCGTCCCTTCCTGGCCGGGAGCTGCCGTCGGAGTTCCGAGCCGAGCCGGTTACGTCGACTTGGTCGAAAGTTGGAAAAGCATGGTGCCAGCCGTGCACCCTGCGCGAACATGCGACCTATGCGGCATGAATCCGGACGGCGACATCACGGGGTGTTGTCGCCATTGCGTAGGGCAGTCGCAGTAACTTCGTCGCGCAGAGTCGCAAAACCGTGGCGCCAGTCGCACGTACTCTGGCGCCCTACGGCGGGGCAGGCGCCGCCGCCTGCCGCCGTCCGAATTCCCTGTCGTTCCTTCCTGGTCGTGCCGCACGCGGTGGTGTGTGGCCGGCGCGTGCACATGGCATCGCGCCAGCGCACTGGCATTGTGATCAGTCATCCTACGACAATTGCAAGCGAAGCGAAAGATTGCATTCCGACACTCGCGGAAGCAACTGCCCATCCGCCCGGCTTGAATGCGGACCTACTTCCAGAAAACGTTTCGCGCAAATTCGTCTAAACAGAGAAAACGATTCCCTGAAATTTGCCCAAGACCGGTCATAGGCGTGGCTCTACGGGTATGCACCAAGTGAGTTAAACGATTAACCGACGTACATTCGCGTCAACACATCATACGACGTATGACTCAGCGGTCAGCGGGCACGGCGCCGAAGAATGCGCATGCGGGCGGATCGCCGCGCAACAACGAGCACAACCATCAAGGAGACTGACGATGAAGCACCGATTCAACCGCTCCCGTATCGCCCTGGCCGTCGCGCTGATGGCCGGCTTCGCGATGTCCGCCCAGGCGCGCGTGTTCCGCTCGGCGGACGTGCATGGCGACAACTTCCCGACCAACATGGCCGTGAAGTTCATGGGCGACGAATTGTCGAAGCAGACGGGCGGCAAGGATTCGATCAAGGTGTTCGGCAACAGCGCGCTCGGCTCGGAGAAGGACACGGTCGACCAGGTGCGGATCGGCGCGATCGACATGGCGCGCGTGAACGGCGCGTCGTTCAACGAGATCGTGCCGGAATCGCTGATCCCGTCGTTCCCGTTCCTGTTCCGCGACGTCGACCATTTCCGCAAGGCGATGTACGGCCCGGCCGGCCAGAAGATCCTCGACGCGTTCACCGCGAAGGGGATGATCGCGCTGACGTTTTACGAGAGCGGCGCGCGCTCGATCTACGCGAAGCGCCCGGTGCGCTCGCCGGCCGACATGAAGGGGCTGAAGGTGCGCGTGCAACCGTCGGACCTGATGGTCGACGAGATCAAGGCGATGGGCGGCACGCCGACGCCGATGCCGTTCGCCGAGGTGTACACGGGCCTGAAGACGGGCCTCGTCGACGCGGCCGAAAACAACATGCCGTCGTACGAGGAAACCAAGCACTACGAAGTGGCGCCTGATTACTCGGAGACGCAGCACGCGATGACGCCGGAAGTGCTGGTGTTCTCGAAGAAGGTCTGGGACACGCTGTCGCCGCAGGAGCAGGCAGCGATCAAGAAGGCGGCGGCCGATTCGGTGCCGTATTACCAGAAGCTGTGGACCGCGCGTGAAGCGTCCGCGCAGCAGACGGTGACGAAGGGCGGCGCGAAGGTCCTGCCGGCCGCGCAGATCGACCGCGCGGCGTTCGTGAAGGCGATGCAGCCGCTGTGGACGAAGTATGAAAAGACGCCGCAGATGAAGCAGATCGTCGACGAGATCGAGGCCACCAAGTGACGCGTCGCACTTCCCTGAACAGCGCAGCGGCCGCGAGCGGGGCGGCAGCCGCCCCGGACGGCGCGACGCCGGCGCGGCCGCATGCCGCGCCGCTGTTGCGCTGCGTGAACGACGTGCTGTTCCGCGTGCTGGCCGTGATTGCGTCGGCGTGCCTCGCGGTGCTCACGGTGCTGGTGTTCTACGCGGTCGTGATGCGCTACGTGTTCGAGAACGCGCCGGATTTCGTCGAGCCGATCGCACTGCTGCTCGTGATCGTGATCGCGATGTTCGGTGCGGCGATGAAGGTGCGCGACGGTGGCCATATCGGGCTCGATTCGCTCGTGCGCCGGCTGCCGCCGAATTCGCGCACGGTGGTGATCGCGATCCAGCACCTGAGCCTGATCGTGTTCTCGATCATGATCATGGTCGGCTGCGGCAGCATGGCCGCCGAGACGATGGGCGACCGCATTCCGATCATCGGCCTGCCCGAAGGCGTGCGCTACCTGATCGCGATGCCCGCGGCGATCGCCATCATCCTCTTCTCGCTCGAGCACCTGCTCGCGCTTCGTCGTTCTTCGCCGGGACAATAACGCCATGGAACTCGCGATCCTGTCCGTCAGTTTTCTGATTTTCCTCGTACTGGGCGTGCCCGTGTCGTTCGCGCTCGGGATAGCCTGCGTGCTGACCTATATGGTCGAAGGCCTGCCGATCGCGACCGCGATGCAGGCCATGATCTCGGGGATGAATGCGTTCTCGTTCCTCGCGGTGCCGTTCTTCATCTTCTCCGGCGAACTGATGCTGCATGGCGGCATCGCGGACCGGATCCTGCGCTTTGCGCAGGCGACCGTCGGCCATTTCCGCGGCGGCCTCGGGATGGCGAACGTCGTCGCGTGTACGCTGTTCGGCGGCGTGTCGGGCTCGCCGACCGCCGATACGTCGGCGATGGGCGGCGTGGTGATTCCGCTGATGAAGCGCGAAGGCTACAGCGCCGCGTACGCGGTCAACGTGACGACGCATGCGTCGCTCGCCGGCGCGCTGATGCCGACGTCGACCAACATGATCATCTACGCGTTCGCCGCGCAGGGCATCACCGGGATGCTGCACGGCCAGCCGGTGAGCGGCGTGTCGATCGGCGACCTGCTGTTCTCGGGGCTGCTGCCGGTGTTGTGGGTGATGGGCTTCGTACTCGCCGCCGCATACTGGCAGGCCGTGCGTCACGGCTATCCGCGCCGTGAAGACGGTTCGTCGGCGCTGCCGGCGTTCCCCGGCTGGTATGCGGTGCTGCGCAGCTTCGTCGGCGCGGTGCCCGGCCTGATGGTGATCGCGATCATCCTCGTGTGCGTCGCGAAGGGGATCGCCACCGCGACCGAAGCGGCCGCGATCGCCGTCGTGTACTCGCTCGTGCTGACCGCGGTCGTCTACCGCACGCTGACGGCCGCGAAGCTGCGCCGCGCGCTGTCGCATGCGGCGCGCACGACGGGCGTCGTGCTGCTGCTGATCGCGGTGTCCAACATGCTGCGCTTCCAGATGTCGTACCTGGAGATTCCGGATGCGATCGAAGGGCTGCTGAAGCAGTCGACCGCCGCGCCGTGGCTGATGCTGCTGTACATCAACATCATTCAGGTGTTCCTCGGCACGTTCGTCGACATGGCCGCGCACATCCTGATCACGACGCCGCTGTTCCTGCCGATCGCGATGGCGTGCGGCGTCGGGCCGGTGCAGTTCGGGATCATGCTGCTGCTGAACTGCTCGCTCGGCCTCGTGCACCCGCCGATCGGCTCGGTGCAGTTCGTCGGCTGCGCGATCGGTAACGTGTCGATCGGCGAGACCACGAAGATGGCGTGGCCGTACTACCTCGCGATCTTCAGTGCGATCAACATCGTCACGTACCTGCCGTTCTTCTCGACCTGGCTGCCGAGCCTGATCAGCGGGCACGCGGTGTTCTGATTGTCGAATCGCATGCTTTGCCCGATGCGGCGCCGGACGACCGAGGTTGTCCGGCGCCGCGGTCGTTTCTGCGGTGGCCTTTCAACGCGCCGGAACGCTCAATCCTGTCGTGCCTCCGGCTCGCCGTTGCCGCCCGCCGACCGGTCGTCGCGCCAATCCGCCAGCTCGCGCCACAGCGCCGGGCGCGCATGATCGCGCGGCGGCAGCTGGATCACGTACGCCACGCCTCGCACGTTGACCACGACCCCCGAGTCGGGCAGCGTGGCCGGGATGCCGGCGTACGGCGGGTCGGCATCCGGTTCGGAGGGGGTACCCGGGCCGGGCGGATGTCGAAGGATCATGCGAATTCTCCGTGGCGCCGCGCAACGGCGCATCAATAGCGGACACGCCCGATCAGACCCAGCGGGTCGACGGCATGCTGAATAGCGGCGGCGACCTGCCGTTGTGCGGCCGGCACGTGCTTGCGGTAGTACGCGATGTTGACCGGCCCGACGCCATGCTCGGCGCTGAAGCAGCCACCGGCCCGCACCACGCGGTCGTACAGCGCGCCGCGCAGCGCCACCTGCTGCAGCGGCCCGTAGCGGTCCGCACTGGCGTGCGGGATCGACACGACGAGATGGCAGCCGCCGTCACCGAAATGACCGAACGTGTGACAGCGCAGTGACGGATGCGCGGCTGCGAGCCACTGCTCGGCATCGGTGACGAAAGCGGCCAGCGCGCCGCGTGGAAACGATACATCGAACGACAGCGGAAGGCCGTCCTGCGCAACCGCGGCCGGCAGTGCATCGCGGATCCGCCAGAATCGTTCGGCCGGTGCGCAGGCCGCATCGAGCACCGCGCGTTCGTTTGCAAGCGCGTCGAGCGTCGCGATCGTGCGTTCCTCGAGCAGCGCATCGAGCCCCGGCATGCCGGTCGCGATCTCGACGAGCGCATAGCATGCGGCAGCGTCGGCTTCGAACGGAATGCGCGCCGCGGGATACGCGGCGGCGACGCAGCCGACGGCCGCCGCCGACATGAATTCGAACGCCGACAGCATCTCGCCGAACGCATGCTCGAACGCGAGCAGGCCGGCGAGCGCCGCGTCGTACGACGCAAACGCAACGAACGCCGCGCACGACGACCGTTCGAGCGGCGCGAGCGCGAACGACACGGCCGTCACGAGCCCGTTGGCGCCGTTCGTGCCGATGAAGCATTGCGTGACGTCGAAGCCCGCGTTGCGCTTGCGCAGCGGCGCGAGCGCGTCGATCACGGTACCCGCCGCGTCGGCCAGCACGACTTCGACCCCGAGCACGTTGCGGCGCACGTCGCCGTACTTGATCAGGCGGCTGCCGCCCGCGTTGGCGCCGACGAGGCCGCCGGCCGCCGGATCGCTGCCGAGGTCGATCGGCAGGCAGAGGCCGGCTTCGGCGGCCACGCGGTTGATGTCCGACAGCCGCGCGCCGGCTTCGACCGTGATGCTGCGATTCGCCACGTCGAACGCGCGCACGGCGCGCATCCGGTCGAACGACACCACGCATTGCGTGCCGCTGCGATCGGGTACCGCGGCGCCGACGAGCCCGGTGCGTGCGCCCTGCGCGACGAGCGCGATGCGGTGCGCGACGGCGACGCGCGCGAGCGCGCTCGTGTCGGCGGTCGAGGCC